>JAKZVK010000772.1:0-3753 GCA_047516085.1 Bryobacterales bacterium | reverse complement strand
CTTGGTGGCCTGCTTATACTTCGTTGCCAACACGTTCCTTGTGTCGGGAGTGCTGTCGCTGTTGCAAGGCAAACCGCTCGGTGAAGTGTGCCGGGAGTGGTACGTGTGGTCGTTCCCTTATTACTTGGTAGGGGCCGTACTGGTGGGCCTGTTTCCGACTGTTGGCGCCGCGCCGGACCCGGAAGCATGGCTGCTGTTGGTTCCGCCCCTGTACCTGGTGCACTTCTTCTACGGGCTGGGTCGCGGAAGTCTCGGCGATCGCGCGGATCTGGCCTCCCAAGACTCGGGCCTGGACCTTCCGTTCCGAGCAAAGCTCTATATCGAGGCCGTCATCGGCTTCGGTGCGGTCTTACTCGTTGTCAGCTTGCTGCGAGCGGACATCCAGGACGTTCCGCGCTTCGTTAGTTACGTCGCGATCGCCGCGGTGGCCTCCGCCTGCAAGGTTCGGGTACCCCGGGTGACCAGCACCATCTCGCTCGGCTTCGTGATTCAACTGGCTGCGATTGCCGAATTGGGTCTCGCGGAAGCGTTGGTCATCGGGGCCACGGGGGCAGCCGTCCAAAGCCTTTGGAAACCTAAGGTTCGTCCGCGGCGGATTCAGGTTGCCTTCAGCATGGCTGCTCTGGTTCTCAGCGTTGCAGCCGCCCACACGGTCTGCAACGAGGTACTCCCGGCAGCGTTGGGAGACTCTCTTATTTCGTTGCTTGCCGTGGCGACTGGTCTCTTCTATGCAGCTAACACTTTGCTCGTCGCGGCCGCGTTGTGCCTGGTGGAGCAAAGGCCGCTGCGGAGAATTTGGCAGCACTGCTGCTTCTGGTCGTTTTCCTACTACATGGTCGGCGCCGCCTGCGCAGGCCTGATGGTGGTCACGAGCCGCAGTTCCGGCTGGGAGCCGGCTCTGCTCGTGCTTCCCGTGATGGTGCTCGTCTACATCTCCTACCGGCTGCACCTCGGCCGAGTGGCGGAGGCATGACGGCGATTCTTACTCATTAGGAGCCTACTTACCATGCAGAAATCTCACGACAATCAGCCCCGTAGCCACAGCGAGCGCGGCGCCTTAGCACAGGTACAGGGCGAGCCCGGCTTGCCGGACGCCTACTCCTGGAACCTCTTGAGCAGGGAGCCTCTGAGTAGAGAGGAAGCGGTCTCAGCCGCTTCGTTCTCGCTCACCGGCGATCACGGCTTCCTGTTTCATCACACTTGGGGTGGCTGACGATGGGGACCCTGAGACGTCTTCGGCGGTGGCGAGATCAGACAGCGCTCTTGGCAACGCCGCGATCAATCGCCGCGAGTATGGATGTACGGGATGGGACAGAATCTCACTCGACGCAGCACACTCCACAATTTTTCCCTCGTGCATGATCGCGATGCGCCGGCACAGGGACGCAACGGAGAGAAGGTCATGAGAGATGAACAAGATGGCTACGTGGAATCGTTGATTCAGCTTTGCGAACAGCTCGAGCACTTCGGCTTGGGTGATCGCGTCGAGGGCGCTGGTCGGCTCGTCGGCGATGAGCAGAGCGGGGCGGTGGAGAATCGCCATCGCGATCAGCACACGCTGCGCCTGCCCCACGCTTAGCTGCCGCGGATAACGCCTGAGAAACTCGCCGTCGGAGGGCAGGCTGACCTCATCGAGCGATTCGGCAATTCGCTTCCGGCCCGCCTCGCGGCTGCCGCGTTCGTGAACGCGCCAAGCCTCGGTGAGCTGCATGCTAATCCGCAACGCCGGGTTGAGTGACGACAACGGACTCTGCTGCACGAGCGCCACTTCCCTGCCCCGTATCTTGCGCATCTCGCGCTCGCCGGCCCGGCAAAGATCGCGGCCCTCCAACCGAACCGACCCGCGGCACACGCCTCCTTTGAAATCGAGCAACTGCAACACGGTCAAAGCCAACGTACTCTTACCCGACCCGCTCTGCCCGACCAGCCCCACAATCTCGCCCGACTCGACGCGCAGCGACACGTCACGCAGCACGCCCGGCTTGCCGGGGTAGTCGACCGATACCGACACATCGAGCAGGGGCGGGGGCATAGTTAGTTACTTTTCGGCGCAACGACGATTTTGTTCTCGTTAGGCGAGTCGTAGCTACAGCAGTCGTACCGGCTCAGTTCACGGTGTAGGGGTGGACCGCTGCGTCCACCCCGGCGCCGCTCCGTTGCGTTCTGTTTCAAACAAGCAGGCCCATTGCCAATGGCCCTCCGGCAGGGCGGACTCGGCGGTCCGCCCCTACAAGCTGCATCCTCGACGCTCCGAGATACCAAGGGCGGAGCCCCTGGATACTCGGTCCTGGGCTAGTCGCGGCCCTCCGCGACAGCATTGTCGAAGTAGATGCGCTCGGCATTCCAGAATGTCTGCGGCCACAGCACGCCCGGCTCGACATTACGCAAGCGCGGGGAAACCGCCGACAACGCGTTGCGATGGACCAGGTAGATGAACGGCGTCTGCTCCCAGACGATCTGCTGCACGCGGTCGAAGGCAGCCTTCCGTTTCGCGGGCTCGGTCACGGAGGCTTGCCGTCGCATCAACCCGTCAATCTCGGCCTCCCACGGTGTGGCGGGCTCCTTTTGCATGGGGTTCCATTGATGGCTCCTGCCCGAGCTGAGCCAGACGTTCATCTGCGCGTTGGGATCAAGATCGACATTCACAAGCCCCAGCAGACAAGCCTCGTACTCGAACGACCGCGTGATGCGCTCGATCAGTGACGGGAAGTCGAGCGTGACGATGTTCAGGCGGATACCCAGTTTCGCGAGATCCTGCTGGATCATCGCCGCCATCCGCTCGCGGCCTTTGTTCCCGGCGTTCGTGATGAGGGAGAATTCGACGGGGTGGCCTTCCGCATCGAGCAGCGCGTCCCCATCACGGCGAAAACCGTCTTCCTTCAGACGCTTCTTCGCCGATGCAGGATCGAAGGCATGCGGCGCCAACTTGCGGTTGAACCAGAAACGGTTGGCCGGCGACACCGGTCCCGTGGCCGCCTCGCCGCGCCCACGATAGACGACGCGCACTAGGTCGTCGCGGTTGATCGCGCCCGACACGGCCCGTCGAAACACGGCCGAGCCAAACCACCGCTTCTTGTACGCAGGGAGCGGCTAGCCGGGCACCTGATTAAACCACAGGAACTCCGAATTCAGCGACGGTCCGGCGTCATGCACCGACCGCGCCTCCATCGACTGCAAGCGGTCGAAGTGCTCCGGGGCGACGCTGTTGATCACATGGAAGCGTCCGCGGCGAAACCGCAGCATCTCGATCTGCTGGTTGCGTTGCACTTCGAGACGGACTGTATCGAGGTAAGGCAGCCGGCGGCCTTTGTCGTCACGCTTCCAGTAGCGCGGGTTGCGCTTGAGCAGCACGTAGGAGCCGGCTTTGTGTTCGTCGAGCAGGTAGGGCCCCAGCCCCGCCTCCGGCTCGTCACCGGGCTCGGACGACAGCATCGGCACCTGGTCGAAGAGGCGCTCGACCCCGGCCACGGGCGCGGGAAACCGAATCGACAGCTCATGGGGACCGGCCACATCCACCTCGACCTCCCCCGCGCTTGAACGAAACGAATCGCCGGTCGGCGAGTGCAGGTCGGGGTCCATCAGCTCGCGCATGGTGAACGCGACGTCCTCGGCGGTGAACGCCGTGCCGTCGGAGAACACGACCCCCTTGCGTAGCCGCAACCGGATCGTGCGCCCGCCGTCGACGATCTCCCACGACTCGGCCAACCGCGGCTCGACCTTCTGGGTCTTGCGGTTGACACGCATCAACACGCC
>JAKZVK010000771.1:0-4919 GCA_047516085.1 Bryobacterales bacterium | reverse complement strand
TCTAAACAGGGTATACGTTCAAATACGGCGTTCAGGGGTCCGGGTGCGGCTATCTCCTTGCAGGAGAGTTGGTTACCGCATCCGAACCTGAATGTTCGGGTGTGTTCAGCTCGTTCAGGTCGCCGCGCCCGCAGCGGCAGGTTGGGCCTTGATCCTGGCAGTCAGATCCTCGGGGCTGAGGATCGTGGTGAGGAAATCGAGGTCGCTGTAGTGTGCCGACAGCCGGTACTGATTGGCAAGACCACTGCGCGCCTTGATGAGCTGGATGTACTCGTAGTCGGCGAGGGTGCGGAAGTTGTTGCGGACCTGGGCGAACGACCACGAGGTGTAGGCTCGGATCTGGCTGCGCTGAAAGACCACCTGCTCGGCAACGACGCCCTCCGCATCGGCTTTGTCGGTGACGTACTTCTTGATGAGCTCCAGCAATGCCGATGAAGGACCCGGTCACCGGCCAGGTGGTCCGGCCGTCGGGCATACGCTGGGCTCGGATCGTTGTTCATCCAGTTGTAGCCATCGCTCGCGCGTGTGTTATCTCGTCTTCGCGCACGGCGCGGGTCTGATCAGACGGGACGGTGACGACCGCGACCGTCTTTCCACTGAGCGCCACAAACTCGACCTCAAAGGCCCGCCCATCGCCCATCTTCATATACGTACACGACGGTGCCGACATCCCCGGCTCGCAATCCGTGCTGTGGAAGATCCTTCGTCAAACGATTCGTTCACGTTCGGTCATCAAGTCCTCCTAAGCCGGGTATGCCGTCACCAGCCGTAGCACTTCAGTACCCTGTTCGACAATCCAGACCATAATCAGACGGATGCATTCGCCCGGAGGGCGTCCTCAGTGTGCCTTCCACTGCATACCGTGTACCGTAGGGCGACTCATAGGTCCCCCCTTCCCGGTGACCACGCATGTGGAGGTCCATGCCGGTGCGACGATTATACTTGAGATGTAACACGTGCCTTCAAGGGGCACGAACGAAAGCCAGAAGATAGTTTCCACTTGATGGAGTTCTATCCTTGACTTAGAATGTGTCCCTGAAGGGCACGAAATGCTCATGAACAGTACACCGCTCAAAACCCTGGGGCCCCAGGCGGCGAAGTTGTTGACGGCGTTCCACGAACGGAGCCGTGCTGTTTTCCGCCTCGAGGATGTCCGGGACATCACGGGTCTCTCCGCAACCTCCGCGAGGAGCTTCGTCCGCAAGCTCGTGGATCGGGGTGTGGCGGCCCGGCTCAAGTCCGGTCTGTACGTCCTGGTCCCCTTCGAGCTGGGAAGGGAGCGGCACTACCTGGGAAACCCTCTCGTCGTCGCCCGGGAGATCATGCACGGGGAGGACTACTACCTCTCGCACGCCACCGCCATGGAGATCCACGGCATGACGACCCAGCCCCAACTGGTAGTCATAGTCAGCACCCTGAAGCCCCGGCGATCCCTGACGGCGCTGGGCGTGGAATTCCGGTTCGTTCGCTGCCAGCACAAGCACCTCTTCGGGCTCACTGACCACTGGGCGACCAAGCAAGAGAAAGTGCGCGTGAGCGACCTGGAGAGGACGATTATCGACGGACTCAAGCAGCCCGAGCATTGCGGCGGGCTGACCGAGGTCGCCAAAGGCCTTTGGATGCGGCGCGAAGACGTGAAGGTCGACCGGCTTGTCCAGTACGCCAAGCGGATCGGTGTCGGCGCCGTCGTGCGCCGGCTGGGGTTCCTGCTGGAGACCTACGAGATGGCGGCGCCGCCGGATCTGGACCGTGTTCGCGCCGGCTTGACGGCGACCTACGTCCGCCTCGACCCGGTCCTTCCGGCCGAGGGGAAACACCTGCGCCGCTGGCGCCTTCAACTCAACGTCGATCCCCAAGAGCTCCGCGCCGTCGTGAGGACCTGATCCATCATCCCGCAGCGCGATCTCTCGCTTCTTTCCAACCGACTGGCCCAGCGGGGAGGCCGGCGTATCCCGGAGACCGTCCTGGAGCGCGACTACTGCCTCTCGTGGCTTCTGGTCGGGCTGTCCCGCAGCCCGCTGCGGGAGCGCCTGGCGTTCAAGGGCGGGACCGCGCTCAAGAAGTGCTACTTCGCGGACTACCGGTTCTCGGTGGATCTGGACTTCACGTTGACCCAGGAGACGCCGTGGGAGGAGATCGAACGGCACCTCGCGAGGGCGTTTGAGGAGACGCGCAGCGTCTCCGGCGTGGAGATCCGTCTCGACCACCTCGACCGTCATGCCCACGAGAACAGCCACACGTTCTACCTGGCCTACGAAGGACCGCTTCCCCGGGCGCGCGGCAAGATCGTCAAGACCGACATCACGATCCGGGAGCGCATCGTCCTGCCTCTGGAGGACCGACCGGTCCTGCGCGGGTACGAGGAATACCGCGATCTACCCGAGGACGTCCGGGTCCGGGTCTACTCCCTGAACGAGGCGGCATCCGAGAAGATCGTCGCGCTCCTGGACCGGGCCCGGAACGAGCCGCGCGATCTTTACGACCTGTGGTTCCTCACGTCGGGCGGCCACGTGAATCTGTCCGACTTGGTCAACCCCGTGGCGCGGAAGCTGGAGTTCCGGGGGTTGACACTGGCGCAGGTGGGCAAAGAGCTCACCGCCAAGGAGGCACGTTACAAGAAGCTGTGGCAGGTCCGCCTCGCGGCGCAGATGGCCGAGCTCCCCGAGTTCAACGCGGTCTACCGCGAGGTCCGGCGCGCCCTCCGGCAGGGAGGCCTCAGCGGATAACCGAGTCGCTCACAGGGCGTTCTGCCGCCACCGTACGGTATCTCCATCAACGACCAGTGGCGCCAACGAGCTCCTCCGCGAGCGCCGCGCAGTGAGTCCGGAAATTGCCCTGCGCCGCGCGCGTCTGTTTGGCAACTCTCCCGAGTTCTGGCTCAACGCGCATGCGCGCAGTGGACTTGTGGGATGCTGCCCAGACCATCGGAGGTGACGTAGAACGCAAGAACGCATTAAGCCCTTGGTCGTTGCAGAATAGGAGTCGCACCGACCAGCGGATGTGACACTCAACCTGAAAGATGCTTTGAAGATGTTCGTTCTTTGTCTGCTGACGATGCAGGATGGCCCTGCGCTGGTGGTCCCGTGAGTGGATCGACGCTGCGAAGGAACTCGGCTCCGCCCCGGCAGGAGATACGTTCCAGTCCTCCTCGGGCCGCACCCCTTCGCATACCTCTGCTTGCCGGCGTCTGGAGTGACAGGCGGCTCGGTCCTTCGAGAGCCTATTGTCCTACGCCCAGCGGTCGGTAGCCTGGCCTGATGATTCCATCTACGGGATCAATTCATCAGCCGCTGCTGCGCTCGGCGCGAGCGGATGGTAGAGAGACTGGCCGCCGAGAATCCGGAGCCGCCATCGGAGAAATCTGGAGCCCGCCGTCAGGAGATGCGAAGGATCGACGCTCTCGATGCCCGGCTGAACGGTCCGTGACTGGCTGAGCGAACACTGCCCCTGATCCCAGCGGTCAGTTCCTCAGCAAACGGATGACCGGGCTGCAGAGCGCCGAGCCGCCGGCGACTCGGTCTCGGGTGTGGCCGCTGCGGTATCCCTTCCACGAGCTCGCGCCGTTCGTCGCCACGGCACTACAGCGGAAGGATCGTTCAGTATCTTCGCTGCAGATCGCCTTCTGCTGCGTGTGCTGACTGCTGGGCGCCCTTAGATGCGTCATTGCCGGTGTCCCCGAAACCTCCGGTGCCTTGCAAAAGTCGCTGGTCGCGCCGCTTATGCAACAGTTTCGTGATTGCCGGTTGATGAACTGTTGAACGAGGGATGAGGATGGCTGCAGGCGTGCCGGCCCGACACCAGTTGACCGGTCTGGTCGGCGGCTTGCAGTTCCCGGCGCAGGTGAGCCTGACGGTGCGCTGGCTTGGGCGCTTCCCATCGCCCGCGCCCTCCATGGCGCGGGTCCGCCGGCGCTGCGCTGCCGACGCCTTGGACGGAGCACGCGGCAGGTATGCCCCGCTACTCTGAAGGCGCAAACGTTACAAAACTTTGCCCGCGAGGTTGACAGCGATGCACCACACCTGATCCGGTCGATCAATCGTAAGCGCCCGCAACAGATAAGGATACACCCGGTGCTCCGGGTTCGCGACGCTGGTGCGTGGCTTGCGGTAGATCGCTTCCAGGCCCAACAGCCGCATCAGCCGCCGCACCCGGTGCCGACCAACCCGTACTCCCGCGCGCGCCAGATGGCGCACCATCTGCCGGCTGCCGTAGAACGGATACTGCAGGTACAACTCGTCGATGCGCCGCATCAACGCCAGCGTCTCTGCACTCTCGCCCACCGGTCGGTAGTACAGCGACGACCGGTTCAGTTCCAGCAGTCTGCATTGCCGGGTCAAGCTCAAACCAGCGTGCTCCCGTTCGATCATCAGCATGCGCTCGGCCCGGCTCAGCGCCCGAGCCCGCGTGATAAAAAATCGCGCTCCACCGTCAGCTCCCCGATCTTGGCATGCAAGTCATGTATGGTCGCGTCGTGGTCCTTCTGCCGGCGGTTGGAAGCGCCAGCGAACAATTCCTGCAAACCGGCCTGCGCCTGCCGCTTCCAGCCGCTCACCTGATTCGGATGAACCTCGTGCTTGGCTGCGATCGTCTGGATCGTGCGGTCACCGCGGAGCGCTTCCATCGCCACCTTGGCTTTGAACTGAGCTGTGAATCGGCGTCGTTTCGTCGCCATTCCCGTTGGCCCTCCTCATGGCCTGGAATACACCTTATCATGCAGCCCATTTTTCCGGGACCAGCTCAGCTACCTCGCCAACTTCAGCTCCGAGCGGGCCAGGGGGCTCGACCAAGTATCACTTTCAGCACCGCTTGCCGCGGGTCGAAACTCGCGCCGCCGCACATCGGCTCCGCGGCGGTGGCCGTCGTGGCCTGGGTGATCACAGCGGCACGAAGCACACGCCGCAAACGGCACGGCCGGCTGC
>JAKZVK010000770.1:0-6054 GCA_047516085.1 Bryobacterales bacterium | reverse complement strand
GAGTTGAAGGTACTGACCGCTACCCAGAGCCGCAAGCGTGAGCTTGCGTTGATCGGGCGCCGCAGAAGATGCGATCTCTCTGGCAGCAGGCCGGCCGGGGTTTGGGGAGGGCACCGCAGCGGCAGAGACACGTCCGGGGCTTCTCAACGCAGGCTCACGCCCGCGGCTCTGAGCTTTCCGGTCGGCTTCCGACGCAAGGACGCGGCGCTTCTTTACTTTCACGCGAGCCCCACGATAGGATACGAGTTCGCATGGTCAAGACCGAGCGTGAATACCGGCAAGACATTGTCGAGGTCGGTCGTCTTGTCTACCAGAAAGGCTGGGTGGCGGCCAACGACGGCAATATCTCGATCCGGCTGGATCAGGAAAGCATCCTCTGCACGCCCACCGGCGTTAGCAAGGGGATGATGAATCCCGATGACCTGATCACGGTCGACTACGAGGGCAACAAGATCCTAGGGCGGCTCGAGCGTACGTCCGAGATCGCCATGCACTTGACGATCTATAAGATGCGCCCCGACATTCAAGCAGTGGTTCATGCACATCCGCCGGTTTCGACCGGGTTTGCTACGGCCGGGCTGTCGTTGAGCAAAGCGCTGTTGCCCGAGGTCGTGATCGGGTTGGGTTGCGTCCCCCTGGCCGAGTACGGATTGCCTGGGACTCCCGAGCTGACCGAACCGATGCTGCCGCTGATCCCAAAGTATGACGCCATCCTGCTGGCCAACCACGGGGCCGTGTCGTACGGCAAGGACGTCAAGCAGGCGTTCTTTCGCATGGAGACGGTCGAGCACTTTGCGCGTATTAACCTGGTGGCGGAGATGCTCGGGGGCCCGCGCGTGTTGCCCGGCAAGGAAGTGCAGAAACTGATCGAGTCGCGGGGGCGGTACGGCATCGCTTCGAATGCGCCGGTGGACGCGAGTTGCCCGGTTTCGGCCGAGGACGCGGGTGCCGCGGCAAGCGGCGGCCAGGACCGGTTCTATGTCACGCGTGACGAGCTTGTGCAGCTTGTCGAAGAAGCGATGAGAGCACGAAGCGGATAGCGGATAATCGAAGAGGAGAATGAGTCAATGGGCGATGCCCTTGGAATGATCGAAACACGCGGCTTGGTCGGATTGATCGAGGCCGCCGATGCCATGGTGAAGGCGGCCAAGGTGACGCTGGTGGGCTGGGAGAAGATCGGGTCCGGCTACGTCACCGTGCTGTGCCGAGGGGACGTGGCCGCCGTCAAGGCCGCGACCGACGCGGGCGCTTCCGCCGCGCGGAAGGTCGGCGAGTTGGTGGCGGTGCATGTGATTGCGCGTCCTCACTCCAACCTCGAGGACGTCTTTTCCATCAGCCCCAAGTCGGGCAGTAAGTAAGAGCGCCCGCCGAGGGATCATCGTATGCTGTTGGCCCGTGTTGTCGGTACGGTGGTCGCTACGCACAAGGACCCCCGGCTGGAAGGCAAGAAACTGCTGGTGCTGCGCCATGTCTCGCCCGAGGGCGACGACCAGCCGGGCTACGTGATCGCCATCGATACCGTCGGGGCGGGCTATCGCGAGAAGGTGATCGCGGTCTCGGGCAGTTCGGCGCGAATGGCGTCGGGCATGAAAGACTGCCCCGTCGACACGGCCATCGTCGGGATCGTTGATGATGTCGAACTCGACGGCCCCCCTCCCGCCAAAGAGCAGAAGCGGTAGGAGATGCGACTAGGCCGTGTGCTGGGACGCGTCTGGGCATCGGTCAAGGTCGATCAGTTCGAAGGCGTCAAATTGTTGCTGGTCCAGCCGATTACCGCCGAGGGCACCGACACGGGACAGCCGCTGGTGGCTGTCGATGCCGTCGGGGCCGGAGCCGGCGAGACGATCTACTGGTGCCGGGGACGCGAGGCGAGCCTGGCGCTGCTGCCCGCCGAGGTCGGCGCGGACGCCGCGGTCGTGGGGATCGTCGATTCCGTTGAAGTCACTCACGAGGAGTAAACTGCTTTGCTGATGGGCCGCGTGGTCGGGAACGTCGTCGCGACGGCGAAGCATGCTTCGCACGCCGGCCAGAAACTGCTGTTGGTCGAACCGTTGGATCTTGCGGAGAAGCCTACAGGCGCGCCCTTCGTTGCTGTCGACGCCGTGGATGCGGGTGTTGGCGACCGCGTGCTTCTTACGCTGGACGGCTGGGCTGCGATGACGGCGGTCGGCCGTCCGCGATCGCCCATCGACGCGGCGGTCATCGGCGTGATCGATCAACTCGATCTCGTCGACGATGCTTAACCTCGCCTGGCCTGGATTTCTCACCACCTGACGGTCGAAGCACGCGATAAGGCTGCCATGACTTCGTTGCGCTTGCTTGCCGTGCTCGGTGTGCGTCCAGTACTCCCCAGAGGCATTCGAGTGGCGTGAGGGTTCGTGCCGGACCGCTCCCTTACGGTCACGGCTCGGTTGCTTTCGCCTCGCCACGTGGTGAGGAATCCAGGCTCGGAAATCCCTCCATCACTGGACCGACCCTGTCCCGACGGCATTGGGGTCGATCTTGATCTCGCCGAAGGCGCTCTCGTACTGAGACAGGTTTTGGGAGAGCACGTGGTACAGCGCTTTGGCCTGCTGCGGGCTGAGGTAGATGCCCTGAAAGTTCTTGATCTCGACCTCTTCGGGTTTGCTCTGGTGCACCGTGCCGAACTGGATGAAGAAGTCCCACAGGTTAACGCGGATCTGGACGCTGTTGGAGTAGCTCTCCCGATAGTCGGGTGTAGGGATCAGTTTGATGTTGGGTTTCGGCTGAGTCATCGCCCTTCATGCTGACCCACCCGAGCCCGGCCCGTCAACGTGCCGGCTGTCGCCCCGGAACCAACGACTGGCCGTTAGTCGCTCCGCCGCCTCTTCTCGGGCGAGTACTTGGCCAGCACCGCAAGCAATCGCTGGGCCGCCTCGGGGGGCTGGACGGCGCCTTTCAGAATCTCGATGGTCCTTGGAGCGGACCCCTGGTAGAGATTACGGTCGGCCTTGTGTGCCGGACGCAAGGTCGACCCATCCAGCGCGACTCCCGCGAACACCCCTCGAGACCGCGAGTAGCTCAGAATCCCCGCGCCGAATAGGGCGTCCGTCTGCGCCTGGGCCGTCCGCCCGACCGGACCGCCGGAGACCGAGGCGTCGCCACCAAGGGTGAACTTGGTCCGCATCAGCCGCTGCACACTCTTCTCGCCCATGAATAGCAACACGATATCGGTGGCCTGTCCGCCGATTTGCAACCCGATATTGCCGCCTTCGATCAGAAAGTTCGCCGGCGCACCCCAGGAATTGTTCGACTGGCGGCAGGTCACAACTCCCTTGCCATAGCGGCCTCCAAGAAAAAACGCCCCTTTCCAGACCGAGGGGAAGACCCCCACGCAATCCGCCCGCGAGAGCAAGTTGGAAGGAATGCCCTGGTCGGCACTATCGAGAGTGGCTTCGAGCACCAAGGCCGCTTCATCGAGACGCCGCTCGACTTTCGATTTTCCCGCGGCAGGCGCCGCTACCAGCGCGACCAACGCCGACAGCAGAACCCCCCGGCCCAACCAAGCGTGCCATACCCGGTTCCTGTTTTCCTGCGGGTAGGCACACGCCTCCCCCGCACATCCCGATCGCGTCATGTACTCCTCCTGACTAACGGTGTTTGGATGCCGAGTACTTGTTCAGCGTGTCGATCAGAGGCTGAACGCTCGACGGTGCGGGAATTTCAGCGGCCAGAACCTGCTTTGGCTCCACATGCCGGCCGTAGATCTTTTCATTGTCCTTGTGGTCGGGCCGTAGCGTGGCGCCCTGGAGCGACACGCCGGCGAAGGCGCCTCGGGAACGCGAGTAGGAGAGAATCTCGGCATGCATCTGCGCGTCGGTCTGCGCCTGCGCCGAGCGTCCGACCGGCCCGCCGGCGACCGAGGCTTCGCCGCCCAACGTGAATTTGCTGGACAGCAGCTTCTCGGCGCCGCGTTTGTTCATCACCAGCAGCACGTGGTCGGTCGAACTCACTCCGATTTGGAGCCCGACGCTGCCGCCCTCGATGCGGACGGTCGAAGGGCCCGTCCAGCCCGTGTCGTCCTTGCCGCGGCAAACGATCACTCCCTTGCCCCCCCGGCCTCCAAATCCGAGCGCCACCTTCTTCACTCCAGGCACGATGGCCACGCATTGGCACTTGCCGAGCAGATCCTGTGGAATGCCTTTCTCCGACATGCCCATGATCTCGTCGAGTACCTCGCCGGCTCGCAGGGCGCGCTTGGTGGGCTTGTTCTGCGCACTGACAAGCAGCGGCATCGCAAGCAGCAACAGTGCCGCCCCAAGGGCGAGCGAAGGAAGCGGCAAGGTCGTGCGGCGGTTCGGTTGGCGGTTCATGCGGTTCTCAGTCCAAAACATTTCTCACCTCATATGTTTTAACATACTAGCGGCGCTCACGGCTCCCCTGAGTGTACAAGATCTCGGTTGGCGGTCGGGAGTGGAGTTGTGAGCCGTCTCCCCGGGCCTGTAAGCCCGCCCGCATCCCAATGACCGCCAGCCTCCAAAAGCCCATTCGGCTCGACGCCGTCACCTATCGCATTGGAGACGCTACGCTGGTCTCGAACCTCAGCTTCGAGGTCAATGATGCGGAGACAGTTGTGCTTGTCGGGCGCAGCGGCTCGGGCAAAACTACGGCGCTGCGGCTCATCAACCACGTTCTGATGCCGACCGGCGGTCAAGTGATCGTCGAGGGCAAGCCCACCACCGAGTGGGACGCCATCCGGTTGCGAAGGCAGATCGGCTACGTCATCCAAGAGGTCGGCCTGTTTCCTCACTTCACCGTGGCCAGAAATATCGGCCTCGTCCCGTCGCTAGAAGGATGGCCGCCGGAAAAGATCGAGCGCCGAACCGCTGAACTGCTTGACCGGGTCGGGCTGTCCGCCGCAGTTCTCGGCCGCTATCCTGATCAACTCTCCGGCGGACAGCGCCAGCGCGTCGGTGTCGCCCGGGCCCTGGCCGCTGATCCCCCCATTCTGCTGATGGACGAGCCCTTCGGGGCGCTCGACCCGATTACCCGCGCCGAGATCCAGCGCGAGTTTCTCGCCATACAGCGAACGCTTGCCAAGGCGATCGTCTTCGTCACCCATGACTTGCGCGAAGCTTTACTGCTCGGTGGGCGCATTGGGCTGATGGAGGACGGCCGGCTTGTGTGGATGGGGTCGGCTGACGAGTTTCGCGTCTCCACCGATCCGCACGTCAGCGCTTTTCGGGAGAGTTTGGATTGACCTTCGCCGAATTGATCAACCAGTATCAGCCGCAGCTCATCGCGCGGATTTGGGAGCACCTGTGGCTCGTTGGCATCTCGATGCTGATTGCCTGCGCCATCGCCATCCCGGCGGGGATCTTGCTGACGCGCCGCCCCCGAGCACAGCGTTGGGTGCTTGGGTTTACGAACACCGTGCAGACCATCCCGAGCCTGGCGATGTTTGGCTTCTTGATACCGCTGCCGTTCATAGGAGGCATCGGCCCGCGCTCGGCGATCGTGGCCTTGGTGCTCTACGCCCTGTTGCCGATCGTGCGGAACACCTTTACGGGCATCCGCGAGGTCGACCCGGCGGTCCGCGAGGCGGCGCTTGCGATGGGCATGACGGACGGGCAAATCCTGCGCATGGTCGAGCTGCCACTGGCCGCGCGGACGATTATGGCGGGCTTGCGCGTCGCGACGGTGACTGCCGTTGGGGTTGCGACCGTGGCGACCCTGATCGGTGCGGGGGGATTGGGCGACTTCATCTACCGTGGGTTGCAGACGGTGAACTCGGGGTTGATCCTTTTGGGAGCCGTCCCGGCCGCCCTGATGGCGCTTGCGGCTGACTACGGCCTTGGCTTGGTGGAGAGGCGGTTGGTAGGGGGTCATGGTTCATGAGGGGCCGCGTCGCCCGGCCGGAGTCGCGTCGGCTCAACGGCGTCAGTGATTGCTGCCACGCCGGGGTGGACACAGCGGTCCAGATAGCGCCGGGATAAACCGGCATGGAGTTGCGAATGAAAGAGTCGTACAGGGAAGGCCTAGCGAGCCACCCTGGCCCCGAGCCATGTCGGTGTCGTCGTAAGGCGGCGCTGG
>JAKZVK010000769.1:0-3589 GCA_047516085.1 Bryobacterales bacterium | reverse complement strand
CGGTGAGCCGATGAAGGTGCCGCCGCTCGCGGCCGTCGCGATCCAGGTCAACCCAAGAACCCAGGGACCGATCTGGCGGCCCGCCACGAAGAAATCCTCCATGAAGGCTTGCTTCGATGCCCGGCGGTGGGCGAAGTAGGCGAGTCCGAAGGTGACGGCCAGATAGAGGATGAAAGCGAACCAGACCTGGGCGTTGGACGAGTACATGCGGCCTAGCTGCTTTGCGGGTCCCGCTCGCGGGATTCTCGCTGCTCGGCCTCGAGGGTGTCGTCATCGCGTATATAGAACAGCGAGAACCAGCAGTTCACGACAAAGAAGACCGCCCAGGGCAGGAAGATGCCCCACAGCACCCAGTGCGGTATGCCGCCGATCGATCGCACCGGCTTGCCGTACCCGAGCAAGTAGCAGGCCGTCACCGTCCAGGTAGCTGCGAGGACAAAGATGATCCCGGCCACGATGGCTTCTTTTCGACTGCGGCGATAGGAGGGTTCCATGACGCGTTATCGCGTAGGGGCGTTGAGCGGAAGCCGTGATGATAGCAAAGCCGCTGTAGGTTGTCGTCGGGGCACGTAAGGTGTGGAGGGCGCGACTCCGAGCCGCAGGCGTCAGCCTGCGTTGAACCCGTTCGGGGCAGATGCCGGCCACTCCCGACCCACCAGTTCCTACAAGATCTCGCCGCGGATCACCGTGACCGCTTTCCCCAGCAGATAGACTCTCTCACCCGCGACGCGCACTCCCACTTCGCCGCCGCGTGCCGACGCCTGGTACGCGCGGAACTCCTCCCTGCCCAGCTTGGCCTGCCAGTAGGGTCCCAGACAGCAGTGCGCCGAGCCGGTAACCGGGTCTTCATCCACACCTGACTGCGGGGCGAAGAACCGCGACACGAAATCGTAGCCGCCGCCGGCCTTCGCGGTAACGATCACCCCGCGCGAAGGAAGGGAGCGGAGCAGGTGGAAATTCGGTTGCAGCTCGCGGACCTCTTGCTCCGACTCAAGTTCGGCGAGGTAGTCGAATTGGCTCTTCGCGACATGCGTGGGTTTCACTCCTAAACCCTCGTCGAGCCCTGGCGGAGCCTCCACCGGTACGGCCGGAGTCCCAGGGAAGTCCATCTCGATGGTTCCGCCCTCGCGCCGGGCGGTTAGCAGGCCGCTGCGGGTGTGGAATCGCGCGGCCTCGGAGGGAGCAAGGCGCTCCGACTCCCACAGTACGTGCGCGCTCGCCAGCGTGGCGTGACCGCACAGGTCTACCTCAACAGTGGGCGTGAACCAGCGCAACTCGTAACCTTCATCGGCCAGCCGCAGGAAAGCGGTCTCGGCCAGGTTCATCTCCCGCGCAACCGCCTGCAACCAGTCGTCCGTTCGCGGCTCCGGCAGGAGGCAAACGGCGGCGGGGTTGCCGCGAAAAGGCTCGGAGGTGAACGCGTCCACCTGCGTAAAGCTGACGGGCATGCCCTATTATCTCCGTCGGCCCAGGTCTCGGCGCAAACGCAAACACACCGGCGTCTGTGCCTCCGCTAGACTTGTTAGTCTGCATCAAGAAAGCAAGATGATTCGAGTCCGCGTGTTTTCGCTTCTTCTCGCCGTTCTCTTGGGCGGCTGTAGGTACTTGCTTCCGGAACCTGCGTTCGAGGGCCCCTTTGAAGTGCCCGCGGGTTTCGTCGTCGAGCCGCTGTTGCCGGATGGCCAAGTCGAGACGCTAATCCAGGTCACCTTCGACAGCCTCGGCCGGCCCGTCGTTTCTCGCGAGCGCGGGCATCCGACGATCTTGTTCGACCACGACGGCGACGGCGTCTACGAAGCCGAGAAGGTCTTCAGCGACAAGGTCCAGATGCTGCACGGCATGTGGTTTGACGGCCGCACACTCTACGCCATCGGCAACGACACCGAAAATAAGCAAGCCGGCCTCTACAAGCTCGAAGACACCGACGGCGACGATGTGGCCGACACCTTCGAGAAGCTGCATGACTTCAAGGGAAGCATCGGCGAACACGGTCCTCACGACATTCGCCGCGGCCCCGACGGTCATCCCTCGGTGATGCTCGGCAACCATACTTTCGTTTCGGACGACTTGATCGACCCGCTCTCGCCCTTGCGGGGGTACAAGGAATCGCAGCTCCTCGACCGCTACATGGACGCTCGGGGCCATGCCGTCGGCATCATGGCGCCGGGCGGAACCGTCTCGAGGCTGCGGCTCGACCGTCTGAAGTACTCGCTCCTGGCCGGGGGCTTCCGCAATGCCTTCAACCATGCCTACAACTGGCAGGGTGAGCTGTTCACGTTCGACAGCGACATGGAATGGGACGTCAACATGCCCTGGTACCGGGACGTGCGGTCGGTGCACGTCGTCCCCGGCGGTGATTACGGCTGGCGAACGGGCTCGGGCAAGTTTCCGCCGTACTATCTCGACAGCTTGCCGGCCGTGCGCGACCTGGGACGCGGTTCACCCGTCGGTGTCGAGTTCTATCATCACCATGCCTATCCCGCCAACTACTTCGATGCCTTTCTCCAGGCCGACTGGTCGCGCGGACGGATCGTGCTGATGCGCATGGTGCGCGACGGTGCGACCTACAAGCTGGCCGATGAGCCCATCGACTTCGTTTATGGCGAGCCGCTCAATGTGACGGACCTCGAAGTCGGGCCCGACGGCATGGTCTACTTCACGATGGGCGGCCGCGATACCGCGGGCGGTTTCTACCGCGTGGCCTACAAGGGCCGCCGCCCCAACGACAACTGGCGCAAATCGAAAGGCGTTTGGGCCGCCATCCGCCAGCCACAGCCGCTGTCGAGTTGGGGCTGGGCCGCCGTCGAGAAGACCAAGCAGGCGCTCGGCGAGCGTTGGGGACCGGAGCTACAACGCGTGGCTCTCACCGACTCGTTCCAGGCAAACGACCGCGTGCAGGCCCTGATGCTTCTGCAACAGCACGCGCCCAAACCGCGCGCCGAGCTTTTGCGGCCCCTGGCGAAGGACCCACACCCGCTGGTTCGCGCCGCCGCCATGTACGTCGTCGGCCAGCATGGCAGTGACCGCGCCAAGGCGATCGCGGCTTCGGGTCTTAACGACTCGGACCCCCTGGTGCGGCGCCGCGCGGCCGAGGCCGTGGTGCGCATGGGGCTCTCCGCCAACGAGCCGAGCTTCGCGCCCATCGCCGACCTCTATGGTCTACTCGGCGACCGCGACCGCTGGACGCGCTACGCCGGACGGGTCTCGCTAGAGCGCACGCCCCGCGAGGAGTGGCGGCCACTCGTCCTCAACGAGCAAGACCCGGTCGCCGCCGCCGAGGGCTTGCTGGCGCTGCTCAGAACGTCCGCTGGCGAGTCGGACGCCGCTTCCGATGCCGAAGCCGCCGCCAACCGTGCCCTGGGGTTTCTTGCCGCCGGCGATCTCTCCACCGGCAACGAGCTTCGCATGCTGCGGGTCTTCCACCTGGCTTGCCTGGGCTTCGCCGAGAGCTGCCCCGCCGCTATGCGAAAGCAGGCTTCTGAAATCGCGGCATCGCGCTTCCCTGCGTCCGACGAGCGGCTCAACCGTGAGTATGCCCGTACCATGGGTTATGCTGGTGACTCGTCGGCGATTGCCAAAATTCTCAAGG
>JAKZVK010000768.1:0-2566 GCA_047516085.1 Bryobacterales bacterium | reverse complement strand
ATTGGCGCCGGCTCCTCACAGGTGAATCCTGCAAATGTATCCCCCGTGCTTGCCGCCGTGCGCGCCGCCGCCTCGCACGAATGCCGAGTCACTGTAATATAGGACGCCTTTGTGCATCGTCATCCCGTGCGGGTCGGGGTCTACATCTTTCGCAAGCTGGATCGCCTCCCGCACCTGCCCATCCTTCGCGTCGAGGCGTTGGATCAGGTAGTCGTTCGAGAACATGCACCACACCGAGTCGCCGTCGACGGCGATGCCATGGGCGCGGTCGAGCGTGATGGGGATGCTGTGCAGGGCGTTGAAGTCCCCGTCGAATCGTGTGAGTGTCTTCTGGTGCAGGGTCGTGACCCACAGCGAGTCGTTGCCCCAGGCGAGGCCGTGCACGCCGCCCCCGCCGGGGACCGGATAACGCGCCACCGTTTTGCCGCTCTTGGCGTCAACCTTGTGCACCTCGCCGGTCTTGGTGTCGGTCGGCCGCGGGTCGCGGCGGCTCGCCGGGCCGTTCGCCGCCATCCACAGGTAGCCGCCGCCGTAAGCGATTCCGCTGGTGTTTGATGACAAGGTCTCGACCACGCGCAAAACCCGACCGGTCTTCCAATCGAGCAGGTAGGCCACGTCGGTCACCTGCTCGCCGACCCACAGGCCTTCGTCGCTTGCCTCCAGAGCGTTGGGGTGGCCATCCGGCGACTTCCACAGTGTTTCTACCTTCGGTTTGCGGACGGTGTACTACTTCGCCGCAAGCGGAGCCGCCGCCAATGTCGCCAATAGTTCTCGTCTCGTCAGCATCATGGCCTCCTCACTATAGATATAAGGGTCGCTCAGACCCCGCAGCGCAACCCTGGTAATCGGACGTCTTCTCACAGCGTGTAGTTGCGAATCCGCACCAGTCGGCGGTCAATGTCGGAGACCTTCGCGACGCCCGACATGCCCATGTCGAGCGCCAACTCGGTCCTCAGTAACTCGATGACGCGAGTGACCCCGCGCTGCCCGAACGTCGTCAAACCCCACAAGTAGGGGCGGGCAATACCCACCGCCGAGGCGCCCAGCGCCAGCGCCTTCAAAACATCGCTGCCACGCCGGAAGCCTCCGTCAATCAGCACCGGGATCTTCCCTCCCGCCGCCTGCACGCACTCCGGCAACGCCTCGATCGTACCGCCGACGTGGTCGAGTTGCCTTGCGCCGTGGCTGGAAACGACCACTCCAGACATCCCGGTTTTCACGGCCCTGTCGGTATCCTCGGCCGTCAGGATGCCCTTGATGACGATGGGCAGATCGGTCATGTCGCGAAGCTGACGCACCGTGTCCCAGGTCGGGGTTGGAAACGGGCGCGACGGATAGCCGCCGGTGCGCCAAGGCTCGTCGCCTTCTTTGTAGATCAGGTTGCCCTGGGCGTCACGGGGAACTCCGGTGCTGCACCAACTCCGCACCAACTTGTTATGGATGCTCCGTTCGCGATGCGACACATGCATGATGTCGACGGTGAAGCAGATACCGTGGCAGCCTTGGTCCTCAAGCCGCTCGACGAAGTTGAGCATCATGTTCTCGGTGCGGAACTCCCCGCCGGTTGTGACCTGCCACCAGTTCTTCGGCCCCTCGCCTGAGCGGATCACGTCTTCGATGCCGCCGTTGGTGATCATCAGCGTGCCGGTTTCGCCGGCGGCTTTCGCGACCTCCTTCTCGCCGTCGGGATAGAAGCAGTTCTTGCCGCCCGCCGGGTCGATGAAGATCGGATGCTTGAGCTTCTGGCCGAATAGTTCGGTCTCGAGATCGATCTGGTGGACGTCGGTGAGAAAACGCGGCCGCAGGAGGATGCGGTCGAATGCCTTTCGCGCATCGCGCAAGGCGGCCTCGTCGCTCGCGCCTTCCGCCATGTAGTCCCACGCGACGGGATCGAGCTTCTGCTGGGCCAGCTTGGCGAAGTCGAGGACGTTGGCCGGCTCGAGGACCGGGTCGATCTTGGGCGGCCCCTGCCCTTGCAGCGATTGCCGCTGCAGCAGCGGCGAAGCCGCGAAAAGCTGTGCCAGGGCCTGTAGCGCCTTGCGTCGATTGACCTTCATTTGTTCTCCCAGTTGCGAGTCGCCCGGCACCTTCCGAAGGGCTCTGCCGGACTGAGCGACCGTATCATGCGTCCGTGCTGGTGTCAACAAAAGGGCGTCTGCCGGGATGCCATGTTTAGCTCAGACAGGGGGGAATCAGGGATCTTCGGGCGCCGGCAAGGCCCGTTCCGACCCCGAAAATATACTCTCAAAGGGGGTTGTATCCCACCGAAGCCCTCTGTTACCATAGAGAATCTTTCGGGGTCGCTCCTGGTTGAGGCGGTGGTTTCGGCTATCGAATCTCTCGCGGAGCCAACCCGGAGTGGTACCGGTACACTGCTCCAGTGCCGTGGTCCTTCGGATGAGGGACAACGGTTGAGGGAGTGAGTGTGAGATATTGTCAAATGTTGTGGACGGGGCGGGTCAGGCGGCGCGTTGTTCGATCAGTTCTCCATCCTTGAATTTCTTTCCTTCTAAGACGTGGACCATCAGCTCCGAGCCGTTGAGTCTGCGCCAGCGAACCTCCGCTT
>JAKZVK010000767.1:0-16728 GCA_047516085.1 Bryobacterales bacterium | reverse complement strand
GCCGGTCCGTGCGAACACATTGCCGGGAAAGTCCTTGATGGTCGCCTCGTAGGCGGCCAACGCCTGCTCGAATCGGCCCTGGGCTTTCAGTACTTCCGCCTTGCCGGTCCGTGCGAACACATTGCCGGGAAAGTCCTTGATGGTCGCCTCGTAGGCGGCCAACGCCTGCTCGAATCGACCCTGGGCTTTCAGTACTTCCGCCTTGCCGTTCCGTGCGACTTCCGGTTCGCCGCAACGCTCTGCCATGTCGTAAGCTGAGATCGCCTGCTTGTGCTTGCCAAAATGCCGATAAGCATCACCCAGTTGGCAAAGTGCCCAGCCGTCGTCCGGCAATATTCTTACCGCACGTCCGGCCAGATCCAGCTGAAGATCGTGAAGTCCGAGTTCTTTAGCCTCCATGCCGAGGTCACATAGGGACTTGACGGTGTGTTTGGGCCGAGACTGTGAGCGGTGGTGCTCGACAAGCTGTTCGATGTATTTCTTGGCCTGGGCCACGCGCCCCTTGGAGAGTAGCCGCCGGATCTCGGCCTTTTGCCGGTCCACCGCGTCCAGCTTCTCTTCGGCCCCCTTGCGCCGCCCGGCACGCTTTCGCTGCACCGGTCCGCTCGCCAGCCGGCCCTCAGGCTCAAGCTTGACGGAGTCTCGCTTGGGTATTGCTGGAAGGAACGACTCCGTCCAAGCGCTGAGCATCTGTACACTACCGGGCACCGCATCCAGCGGCGGCTGAGCGAGGCAGCGCATCCGCGCCGCGTCCAGACTCTTGCGGTCCTTCGCTTGAACGAACCGGAGGAACGCGCCGCTGGCTATTACCGCACTTGTAGTTCTCAGTCGGTGGTCCAGGTCTTCAAACAGACTGTCGGGCAGCGCATCCCACACCGCGCGCCAGCGCCGAATACCGTCCTGGTTTGACAACAACCCCTCTAGAAACTCGACCACGAGAGTCGCTTTCGCGTGTTCGGCTGATTGGATGGCGCCGACACCGTCGGCTTCTTCAGGCAAAGCCGCACTGTACAGTCGAGAACTTACGAAGTCGAGCGCTCGTTCGTCCTCCTCGATCATCTCCTGGAGGCAATCCGCGGCATCCACCCTAAGTCCCTCGCTCGTATCTTTATCGAGCAGAATCAGCGTCAGATGCAGCACCCGGTCTTTCGACCAAGCCAGCTCCAGCTTCTCGATCGCCTTCTCAACCGTTACGTTCGGGAACTCCTGAACGTCTGCTGCATCGGCTAGCAGGTAACTCCTATCCCCCTCGGAGCAGCGAACAGGTGAATCAGAATCTAGACGCAGGTAGAAGAGGCCCTTCTGGTTCTCGAGAATGGCGACCGACGCCTGTCCTGAAACGAGCGCGTTCATAACCCGAAATCTACTATAACCGAAAGCTTGGCCTGTGCAACGACTTCTTCGATCCTCCTACCTAGGAGCTTATCGGCTCTTCGTGGTTGCTTGCCGCTCTTCTTCAGCACGACCCGTTCGACCGCCTTCCGGTGCAAGACCCCATAGATATGGACCTCCACGAAATCCCGTTTGGACCCTTTCGGTGTCCTGGGTAGTAGGATCTCCGCGAAGTCCTCCCTCCTGACGCTGCCCTTCAACTTTTCCTTCAGCTTGGCAACTGCCAGTTCGTTCTTGTCCTGCCAGTTGGCCCGATATCCGGGAGGTATGGGGGCGAAGTGCCGGCGACGGCAGAAATCTAGCGAGTTCTCCTCGAAAACAGTGGCTCGCTTGCGAATCGGCTGTTCGCGAAAAACCAGCGTGCAATCACCGTAGTCCGGTACGCCTCGGCCGTCAATGCTCAGTGCCCCAAAACATATCTTCTTGAAGTAGTTTGGGAAGACTCGCGGATCGGCCATCTGACGTTCGGTGTCGGTTTCGGATTCTTCGGGCCGACGACTACCTGCATCAACTTCTGTGTAAAAGCTAACGTATAGTCCGTTCTCATTGTTCATGAAGGTCATCACCGCACTCTCGCTACGGTTGATGACAAGCCTTGCCGACTGAATTGCAGTTTCGAACTCCGTTGCCGTGGCCGGTTCGATCTCACTCCGAGCATCAACGTAGCGGCGATGTAGGGCCTCTCGTTCTTCCTGCTGGCCCGCCGCCCGAACGTTGGGCGTCTCGGGAACCACTTCCCCGCAGACGGGGCACTTCTCATCCCATGGCCGGATTTCCTCCTCAAGACACTCCGCACACTTCTCAGCCATGCGCCACTAGTTTAGCCCAAACGGCTTGTCCATCCAGGCAGAAGAGGCGGAACAGGGCAGGCGCAGTGCAAGACAGAACAAGGACAGCCACCGAACCGACCTCGTGCCGCAGAGTCACACATTTTCAGAATATCTTTCCCCCTTCCTTTCAATTACTTAGCTCGCAAGCCACCCCGGAACCTCGCACTGCGCGTGTTAGCCTGATACCGGAAACGACCGGTGCGGACAGATCGCCGGACCAACACGACCGTTTCCTGGCCAGGCAGTTTCGATGTTGCTCTCCGAAGAGAAGTAGAGCGATCTTCCCCCGCGGGCGGCAGTTCCTGACGCAGTCAGTCAGGAGACGACCGTCCGTTCAAGCCCGCTCTTTCTCTCCCATCTTGAGCGGGCCGCTGAGGTCTCCATAGACGGGAGCCAGAGGGCCCTCTTTTTTTGAAGGAACCGAGCCGTGACCGTCAGTACCTACGGAGTGAAATCCTTGCCAAGCGCGGCAGAAAACCCCAGAAGCAGGGACAGAGGCGCGGGTGGGAACCCGCGCGCTCCCTCGAGGCCGCGCCGCCGTGCGGTCCGCCACCAAGACCCGATTTGGTTCCAGCTCGTCCGGGTCAGGGAGCGGTCCGGCACGCCAGGGGAAACTTCCACCCCAGGTCGCTAGGGAAGCCGGTAAACGGGTAGCGCGGATCTGTTTTCGTATCCGCGGGCTTTTGAGGTTTGAACAGGATCGGTGGTTCGGGTTACCGCGGTCGTGCAGCACAAGTGCGTCCAGCCCGTCCAAACCCACACCCTGGCCATCAGGAACCGGTCACCCCAGCTACACACCGCGACAAGGTGCTAGAGCAGAACGACGTCTCGGCTCGCCTGAACCGAGCCCCGACCGCAAGGGAGTGGGTACGATGTCCCAGGAACCGATCCGCCCACAAATCAGACCCACTCTGCAACTCTGTCCGGCGTGGCGCAGGTCCCAAGACCTACCGTGTCGGTACTCATACCGACACTCGGGTGCAGCTCCTCGCGGCAGGCCGACCGCGGCTCACCGGCCGACAAGAACCCCGAGGCCGTGCCATATCGTTCCATTTCGTTCCACGAGGTTGCCGCCAAACGTCACCAGGACCGAAGGGCTTCGGGCCGTCGCCGGGGCTGGCAGAGGAGACTAGAGCTGATACAGCATCCAGTAGATCGTGACGCCAGTGACGGAGACATACATCCAGATGGGCCAGGTCCAGCGGGCAATGCGGCGGTGCCGGTCGAACTGCTCGCGCCGCGCTCGGTAGAGGGTGATGAGCGCCAGGGGCACGATCGCCGCCGCCAGCACGATGTGCGTGATCAGGATCGTGAAGTAGACGGGGCGGATCCAGCCCTGCTTTGTGAATGGCACCGACCCGGCGTAGTAGTGGTAGATCAGGTAGCTCGTCAGGAAGAGACACGAGGTGACAAACGCCGCTGTCATCGCCAACCTGTGGCGGGCGACGTCCTTGCGGCGGATGAAATAGTAGCCCGCCGCCAGCAGCACCGCGCTGATCGAATTCAAGCAGGCGTTCAGCGCCGGTAGGTCTGTGATCTCCACGGGTTCAGGATCGGGCGATGTAGGATCGGGGAATGTAGGGGCACAGCATGCCGTGCCCGGCAGCTTCGAACCGGCAACCTGGCCCCGACAGCACGCCCTTGGTGTGGCGTGGGCCTCCGGGCCTGCAGCGTCGACCTCCGGTCGACGAGGGCAAAGCAGGCTGTGCCCCTACTTTCGGTCTGCAACTCTTGGCCAGCGAATGTTCCAGCGCCTCAACTCAAGCTGTCGGGCGATGGGCGATTGGTCTGGTAGAAGGCGGCAGCCAGCGTCACCGCCGCGAACACCAACGTCACCGCCCAGCAAACGCCGAGGGACGGTCCGGCAACCTCCACCCCGGCCGGGGCAAGATAGTGCCGCAGCGCGGTAAGGCCGTAGCTGAGCGGGTTGATGACCATGACCCAGCGTACCCAGGCCGCGGCGCCTTCGGCCGGGAAGATCGCCCCCGAAAGCAGCCACATCGGCATGAGCACGATGTTCATCACGGAGTGAAAGCCTTGCACCGAGTTCAGCCACCACGCGAAGAAAAACCCCAGCCCGGTCAGCCCGACGGCGAGAGCCACCAGCATCGCCAGCAGCATGGGAATGCGAGAGAGATCGATCGACATCCCCGCGAGCGGAGCCAGCGGCAGAAACACCAGCCCCTGCATCACGCCGATAGTCGTCGCGCCGAGTATCTTGCCCACCACCAACGCCCAGCGCGAAACCGGCGCCACCAGCACGGACAGGATGAATCCTTCGCGGCGGTCTTCAATGATCGAGATGTTCGAGAACATCGCCGTGAACAAGACGACGAGCGCAATCGACCCCGGAAAGAAGAACTGCAAATAGCCGCCCTCGCCGCCGGTGGACGTGCGCAGCGAGGTGCCGAAGCCCGAGCCCAGCAGCAGCCAGAAGACCAGAGGCGTGGCCAGTCCGGCGATCAAGCGGCTGCGCTGCCGGTAGAAACTCCGAATCTCGCGCAGCCAGAGGGTAAAGATGCTCAGCAGCAGACTTGGACGCACAGCCGCCGCCGACCCTGGCTGCGAGCGCGCCGGAGCAGCGACCGCGGGCTGGTCGATCATCACCGGTTGCTGGATTGCCATGCAGAACCTAGTCCGGCGGGCCTTGGATTCAGGACCGGGATGCCGAACCTTCCATTATCCCTGATCGCTCTCGGCTTCTCCGAAGTGATGACCGGTCATGTGGATAAAGACGTCTTCGAGGTTGGGGTGCGAGACGGTGACCGAATCGACCTGATCGGCCAGCGCTTGCATCAATTGCGCGACCATCTCGGCTCCTTCGGGGTGCTCGAATCGCACGCTGCCGTTGACGACGTCGGCGGCGATGCCGAAGCGGTCGTTGATTTGACGCGAGAGGTTTTCGGAGTCACGGGATGCCAGCACGACCACCACGTCGCCACCGATCTGCTGCTTCAAGGCCCGAGGCGTCCCCTCGCCGACCAATGCGCCGTGGTCGAGGATGGCCAGCCGGTCACACTTGTCGGCTTCGTCGAGCAAGTGGGTCGTGAGCAGAACCGTCACGCCCTCTTCGCGCCGCAACACTTGCAGGTGCTCCCAGAAGTCGAGGCGGGCGCGCGGGTCGATACCCGTGCTGGGCTCGTCGAGCAGCAGCAGGTCGGGCTGATGCATCAGACCCTTCGCCAACTCGACGCGCCGGCGCAGGCCGCCCGAGAGGGTTTCGACGACATCGTTGCGGCGGTCCGACACCCCGACGCGCTCGAGGACATCATCGGTCCGCCGGGTCAGCGCTTCCCCTCGAAGCCCGTAGAGGTGACCTTGGTGCATCAGGTTCTCCGCGGCCGTCAGCCGGCGGTCGAGGCTTTGGTTCTGGAAGACGACTCCGATGCGCCGCCGAACGGCGAGCGGCTCGCGGGCGACGTCGAGGCCGAACAGCCGGGCGCTGCCCGCGTCGGGAACCAACAGGGTCGAGAGGACGCGGAACAAGGTGGTCTTCCCGCCGCCGTTCGGCCCCAGCAGGCCAAAGATCTCGCCCGGCGCGACCGAGAAACTAATGCCGTCGAGGGCCGTCCGATCGCCGTAGCGATAGGTCAGATTCTCGACTTCTATTGCGGGAGAGCCAGCCATACTCGTCTTCCACGCCACCTTAGCACACCGTTTGGAAAACCCCGCCGCGCGGCCGTTCTTGCCAGGCGGAGTTGTTTCAGGGGTCAGCCCGGCGGCAGTTCGCCGAGGTTCTCGAGGATGCGCGTCGCGACGCGGTCTGGGTACCCGAACTCATCGCCTAGTACGCCCTTCAACGCCTCGACGACCAGGGCGCTCGATTCACCAAGCGACTCCAAAGCATGGGCAGCTTGCAGCCGGACGCCTCCATTTTCACTGCGCAGCCCGTCAATAAGCACAGGGAGGCCGGCCTCGGTATTGCCATGCCGGCACAAGCCGTAGGCAGCCCAGGTACGCACCTCGCCCGACGGGTCACCCAGGGCGGATTGCAGGCGCTCGACGGCGGCAGCGCCGGGGTCCGTAACCTCTCCTAGAGAGCGCACCGCCCAATAACGCACGGCGCTGTCATCGTGGCTCGATGCCCCCAGCAGAGCATCCACCGCCCCGGGCGCCCCCGGGTTGCGCTGCCTGTCGCGCCGCGCCATCTCTCCCACAGCGCGAACCGCGGCCAGCCGGTCGAGCCGCTCCTCCGCGCCGATTCGGGCGTTCCACTCACCAAGCGTACGGCCCATGAGTTCGGGTTCCGGACCACCGCAGCCCCAGGGACCCACGACGAGCAAGGCCGCCACGAGCAACAAGCTGCACTCCAGAACTGGGCGCTTTTGGATGGCCATGGCGTCTCTAGAGAGTATCAGGTCCGCGATGCTTTCGCGGCCTGGCACCCGCCCAAAGAGAGAGTGGCCGAGCTGGGCGTGGATTCGAGCAAGCCGGCGCCCGCGATTCCGAATCAACACGTCCCGTTGGGGTCGGAAGGAAACAAATGGAGACGTTATTGCTATACTGATCTCAAATTCATCACTTTTCCTGCGAATGCCAAGATGCCCGTCGCGGAATCACCTATTCGGGTCCTCGTCGTCGACGACGACCCCTCGATCATTGATCTCGTCAGCGCGATCCTCCGCAAGGAGGACTATCAGGTAATTGCGGCGACCGGCGGGCGCAAGGCCATGGAAGCAACGCAGCGGCACTCGCCGCAGTTGGTGATCCTCGACTTGGCTCTGCCGGATGTCTCGGGCCTAGAAGTATGCCGCGAGTTGAGGCGCTGGTATGAAGGGCCCATCTTGATTCTTTCAGCCGATGGAGAGAAGGCCACGATCGTGGCCGCGCTCGACTGGGGCGCCGACGATTATCTCACCAAACCATTCCATCACCGTGAACTACTGGCTCGCGTGCGCTCACTCTTGCGGCGTGCGGCGATGCGGCACGAGGGCCAGCCGGTGGTCCAAGTCGGCGGGCTCCGAATCGATCTTCCCAAGCGCCGTGTCTACCGCGACGGGAAGGATATCGATGTCTCGCGAACCGAGTTCGACATCCTCACGTGCCTAGTGCAGCACCTGGATCGTGTGGTGACGGTGGGGACGATTCTCAGCAAAGTCTGGGGGCCCTCCCATGGGGACTACACCCAGACATTGCGCGTCCACATTGCCCACATCCGCCAGAAGATGGAACCCAATCCCTCGAAGCCGGAGTATTTACTCACCGAGCACGGCGTGGGCTATCGCCTGACCTCACCGCAAGAGGTGAAGGGCGCCGCGGTCGGCCAGGGTTCCTAGCTCGAATTTCACACCGCGACGCGAAGTGCGGCGGCTGCTCAAGGAAATGGGATAGTCCTTCCCGCCTGTGCGCTGCGTGAGGCGTCGACCGTGCTCAGACCTGTTGGATCTCGTCGGCCATCACGAAGAACTGGAAACGTTCGGGCGGCAACGAGGCGTCGTGGCGGTTGGATCCGTGGGACCAAGTGTCATAGGCCGTGCCGGCCAGTGATTTATTGAGCAGGAACAAGAACTGATCGGAGAAGAAGTCGATCGGCGGTGGCTGGCGAAACGTGAGACGGAAGCCCACGGCGTTTTCGAGGTGGACGTCGCCCCTGGCCACCCGCTTATCGGCAAGGAGTGTTACGAAGCTGCTTCGGCCGGCATGAGGCCAAAGGTCAGCGCGCAGGAGCGGACGCAGGGCCGGCTGGTGCTCAAAGGTGGTCTCGCATTGCCGAATCCACTCGAAAATCGACTCGCCCCAGCACCAATGCGTTAGGAACTTCGAGTACTGCTCGGCCAGGTTGACCGCCAATCCCATCTTGTTGTACTCGACGACGATCTCCGGGGCCGCCCGGTCGAACATGGCTTCGGAGAGCAGTTCGTCGTCGGCGACAATCTGCTCCGCAGTGGCCACCGTTG
The DNA here is from genome assembly GCA_047516085.1 of Bryobacterales bacterium. Classification (GTDB taxonomy): domain Bacteria; phylum Acidobacteriota; class Terriglobia; order Bryobacterales; family UBA6623; genus JAKZVK01. Next base: position 8,609 of record JAKZVK010000767.1, on the reverse strand, counting down.
AGTCGAGTTGCGAGGCTTTGTTCTCTTCCTTGAGCAAGAGCGGCGGCAACTCATGCACCTTGTCGCCTGGAATCTCGACGTACTTGCGATCGCCAAGTATCTTCATCACCGGCTCCATCGCCTTGCTACCCGATTAGACGTTCGGCGCGCCCTGGGGTTTCGGACCATTGTTTCAGTGCATCATATTCTAAAACCAACAGTTGTGCAATATGTTCTGGGCGGCGGTGCCTGGCGAGGAACCCCGGGAGGCCACCCTCTGGTTTTCTTATCGGCACTTTTGTCATCTCACGGGGCCGGGGCGCCGTGCCCGCGTTACAAGCTCTTCAAGTACGCCAGCAGGTCAGCCATGGCCTGGAGGTCGATCTCATTCTCGATGTCTTCGGGCATGGGCGAGACGCTCAGCGACCGCAGCTCCGCGATGGACTTGCGCGGCACAACGTCCTGCTCACCCTTGGCGCGGCGTAGGGTGACGCTGTCGGGCGTCTCTACGGCGATGACGCCCGAGATCTGGCGGCCGTCGGTGGTTTCGACCAGGTACTCTTCGTAGCCCGCCTCGATGCTTTCATTGGGCATCAAGATGTCCGTCATCAGAACCTCTTTATTGCGAATCACGACGCTGAGCAGGTCGGGCCCGACCTCGTCGCCCATATCACCCACCCTGTGGCACTCGGCGCATACTTGGCGAAATACCTCGCGGCCGGCATCGGCGTCAGCGTCGAGACGCAAGGCAGGACGGTACTTCTCATAAACGGCATGCCGATCGCTGACCAGCGAATCGCTGAACAAGGCGTCGGCGCGGGCTCGGATTTGCGGGTCGGAGTGCCGCAGTAACTGGCGCTGCCGGCCGCGGCTCAACGACCAAGGCTGCACCTGCTCGGATTCGATCGCGCCGAGCAGCTTCGAGACGGCTTCCTTGTGGCTCCACAGGGCGTTGACGGCTGTTTCGCGAACGGGCCCGGTGAAGGTTCGCCATCCTTCGATGAGACGGTCCGCGGCCTCGGCGCCACGCATGCGCACGTAGGATTCGACTGCGGGCGCCTGTAGCTGTTCGGACTGCTGCGGGGAGAGGAAGGCCTCTATGGAGTCCGCGGTCCCGCCGGTGGGGTCGAGCCCCATCAGCCGGATCGCTACCGCGCGCTCGGCGGTGTCGAGGGTGGCGTCGTGAGCCCGCGAGGACGCCTCCCGAAGCAGCTTGCGCAGTTGCGGCGAATCGACAGGATCGAGCGCCAGCGCTACTTGCAGCGACAGGTCCCGCGTGGTGGAAGCGGAACCTGCAAGCAAGGGCAGTAGGCGGTTCTGCGCCGCGGGCAGTTGCGGCGGGGCGCCTTGGGAGACGCCGGCGGCGAGACCGCGCAAGCCGGCCTCCTTCCACCACGCGCCCGCGCGCCCCCGAGCGAGAGACCCGAGCAGCCGCGCGATCTCCTGGTCGTTCCGCCGAGCCCCGACGATCGCGGACAACCCTCGGAGCAGGTCGCTCTTCCCGTCCGACGGTTGATCGAGGAATCCAGCTTTCGCGGTGAACGTATGGAACCAATCCATCGCGCTCCAACCGGGAGCACTGGCGGACGCCGACGCCAGCAGGGCGGTTCGAAACCACGGGCTGTCGAGATGGCGTGACGCGGTTCGCTCGATTGCTTCGATGTCGCTCCGCTTCGAGAGTGCCCCCAAGGTCAAGACCGCCTGCAACTGGACCTTCTCGTCGGGGTCGTCGAGCAGCTTCAGCAAGTGGGGGCGGAGTTGACCCTCCGGCACCCGCGCTTCGGCCAGCCGGATCGCGTGCTCGCGCAGGGCCGGGTGAGCATCATTGAGCGCTTCCAGCAGGAGCGCGTCGTTGAGCTCATCGAGGCCCTCCAGTGTCCATAGGGCATGGAGCCGGGCGATAGCTGACTCCTTGTCTCGCGCCATATCTTCAAGAGTCGGCACGACCGAACCATCCCCGCGATCCACGAGCAAACGCTGTGCCGTCGTGCGCCACCACAGGTTCGGGTGCCGGAGATGCTCGACGAGTTGGCTCGAATCCGCGTTGGCTAGTCGCGGCGGTTCCGTCGGCCCGGATGCCTCATGAACGACCCGGTAGATCCTGCCGCACTGCGCGGCGGGACGGTACTCGATGTGGTCCACGATCTCCTTGGGAGCGTACTCGGGATGCTCGACGACAGGGCGGTGATAGTCCGCCACGTAGAGGGCCCCGTCGGGTCCCGTGGCGGTGAACACCGGCCGGAACCAACTGTCGGTCGAGGCGAGAAACTCCGCGTCCTGGTGGGCGCGGCGAGCGGCGAAGGTCGGCCCGTCGGGCACGAGCAGGTCCCGGTGCACGACGTTGTGGACGGGGTCGCAGGTGAACGACGTCGATTCGTAACCGGGCGGGAAGCGTCCGCCGGTGTAGACCGAAATCCCACAAGCCGACGTGAACCGGCCGTGCTGCGAGTCATGAATGTATTGCGGCTTGGTGGTGATCTGAAAGAGCGCCGCGGCGTTCTCGTGGTCAGAGACGGAATGCATCGCCGCCGGGTTGCTGAGATACGGATTGCGGCCGAGGTAAGACTGGCCGACGACCACGTGGCGCAGATGGTCATTGTTCCAGACGGTGAAACGATTGCCCCAGGCATCGAAAGCGTTCCCGTATTGGGAGTTGCCCGACACAGCTTCGACCAGCCCCGCGGCCGGCTTAAAGCGGACGTCGCGCGAACGCACATCGACGGCCGGCTTGCCAGGGTGGGCTGGGAAGCTGAGCGGGCGGCCCCGGTCGCCGAACTCCTTGGCGTAGCGGACCGGCGAGGGTACGCGCGGGTAGGCGGCGTAGATCCAGTTATCGATGCCGTATAGCAGGCCGTTGACCCGCAACTGCGGATTGGTGGCCGCGAAGCCGGTGAGCACGACGTCCTTCACGTCGGCGCGTCCATCGCCGTCGGTGTCGCCCAGGTAGAGAACATCGGGCGCGGTGGTAACGAGGACGCCGTCCTTCCAAGCCGTAACCCCGTTGGGAAGCGAGAGGCCGTCGGCGAAAACCGTGACGTGCTCGTAACGTCCGTCGCCATCGCGGTCCTCCAGCAGCTTGACGCGTCCCTGGGGCTCGGCATGGAGCGGGTAGTCGCGCATCTCGACGACGAACAAGCGGCCCTGCTCGTCGAACGCCATCGCCACCGGGTCGATGACGTCGGGTTCGGCGGCGACCAGCTCGATGCGAAAGCCGGCGGGGAGTTGAAACGTATCGAGGGCTGCCTCGGGCGAGTATGGCGGCTGCGCTTGCCGGCAGCCCAGCGCTGCGAGCAGGACCGCCGAAGCCAGGAGCAGGATGTGCACAGGGCACGGGTTGTTTTCGAGTCGCACGGGCATCTTCCTTTCGCCGTGGTATTGATGATACACAGGCGTGGCGCGGAGCGGAGGTCGCGGAGGGCAGAACGGATCAGCGCCGAACGCCTCGACCGGTTCCGCCTGACGGCTTCACCGCCGGCTAACATCCCGCGTCCGCTTCGCGGACTCGCGTCATGATGAGGTCTGGCGGCCCCCGGGAAGGGGCAGGTTTCTCGTCAAGCCTGTCGGTTGTAGCTGCGTGTTGCGGCAAGCGGGCACAGCCTGCCGTGTCCCTACTTTGACCAATATACTTGACAACTCACACGTTTTGGATTATCATTGAAGCATGGAACAGGAGCCAAAGACGCTGCAAGACGCCATCCTGTACTTCTCCGATCCTGTTCGATGTCGGGAATACGTCGTGGTCCGTCGCTGGCCTGATGGCGTGACCTGCCCACGCTGCGGAAACCAGAAAGTCAAGTTCCAAGAGAAGTACAACCGATGGCAGTGTAGCACCCGGCATGACCGGCGGCAGTTCACGGTCAAGACCGGGACCATCCTCGAGGAATCGCCCCTTGGTCTTGACAAGTGGCTCTGTGCCATGTGGCTTGTGGTGAACTGCAAGAACGGCGTTTCGTCCTACGAGATCCACCGCGCGTTGGGTGTTACCCAGAAGACTTCTTGGTTTTTGGACCACAGAATCCGCTTAGCGCTCAGCATGGGCTCCCTTGAGAAACTCTCCGGGGAGGTTGAGGCCGACGAGACGTCTATCGGAGGCAAGGCTCGGAACATGCATATCGAGAAGCGCAAGCGCCGGGTCACTGGAACGGGCGGCAAGGACAACCGCCGTCAACCTGATACGAGTCAGCGCTTAGAGTCGTTGTTTCGTGAGCAAGTGACAACGTGGAAGCGCGAGACTGGTCATTTGTCTTCGGTAACCAAGGCCCGTTCCCATCCAAGCTATCTACGTATCATAGGGCTGGCCAGAAGTTCATCCGGTCGCAAACTTGAACGACTGTTGTTGAAAGAGCTTGAGTCAGAACCAGACCATTGGTTCGACGCTCTTACCGCCATAACGGGCGCGAATCCCGTTGAACCGGAACACGACTTTGATGAGGCGGTAGGGGCATGGCTTTCGTGGGGACGCGAGAGGGGCATCATCTAGTTTGCGGAATCGCACTCCAGAAGAATTGCAAGAGATATTTCCTAAATTGCTGCCAGGTCAGTACGAGCAGACTAGTGAAGCGACTGCCAGGTATAACTGTGTATCCTTCGTTCATGGTGACGGTCGAAAATGGTGGGAGGCTGGATTATATGGAGGTCAGTATTATTGGCCCGAGAAGGTACCAAATACGCTATCCGGATGGATTGACTTATTTATCAAGCAGGGATACAAGATAACGGACAATCACGAAACCGAAGGCGGCGTAGAGAAGGTAGCAATTTACATCGACCTCGACGACATGAGCCCTGGGCATGTCGCGATATCGGACGGTGTTACTTGGAAAAGTAAGCTGGGCAGTTGGCAAGACATCGCACATAGTTCTTTGGAAGTGCTTGAAGGTGAGGGCGCATACGGCATAGTAGAATGCGTCCTTCAGCGTCCGATCAGTAAAGGCAGGAAGAAGGGAAAGCGAGTACCCCTATCATGAAACCAAGCCCGGCCCCCAGTGTTCCAGGTGATACGCCTTGGGAGCGGCTAGACAGTGCGTTTCGCACAACGTTGACAATCTCAAGAGAGGCGCTCCGGAAAGAAGAGGCAAAAGCCAAGAAAGCGCGGGCACGGAAAAAACGAGCCAAAAGACAAAAGCCTTCGTGAACCCCTTTGGTTTCTGCTGCCCACCCCTCAGTGAGTTGTCAAGTATGTTGTGCCCTACTTTGCGTTCGCAGATTACGTCCGGATATCAAGGGCGCAGCCTTTGGCTAGTTCGGCTTCGACAACTCGTCGAGGGTTTCGCTTACGACGTGGAGCATGATCGCGAAGCTTGCTGCGCTGAGCTTGTCGATCGTGTCGTGTTCGGTGTGCCAGTAGCGGTTACCGGGGCCGTAGTCGAAATCAATCAAGTCGACCGCGGGCACGCCGGCATCGACAAAGGGAAGGTGGTCGTCCTCGATGTACTGCGCCGGGCCTGGGGGGAAGGCTTCGGTATAGCCGAGCCGGCCCGCCGTGCGCCAAATAAGGTCGCGCAACCAGGGGGTGGAGTATCGCTCGTGGGCTAGGCCGAGGCGGGCGTCGCCAATCATGTCAACGTTGATCAGCGCCCGGATGCGCGGCAAGACGCCCTCGCGCTTCCAGGCGGCGAGTTGACGGCGGCTGCCATAGGTGTGGTCGTCTTCGTACCAAAGAATGACCGCTTCCTCGCCGTCGAAGAAGGTGAGCCACACCGAGTCATCGAGTTCTCGATCCGCCAGCAGCCCGGCGAGAGCCAACAGGAAGCCGGTCGAAGAACCGCCGTCGTTGGCACCGACGAAGTGGAGGCCGGGGCGGTGATACGTGTCGTAGTGGCCGGAGACCACAACGATGCGATCGGACCGGCCGGGAAAGCGGGCAATCAAGTTCGCCATCTCAACCGGTCCACGCGGGGTTTGGGAAGTGAACGGCTCGCGGTCGACGTCCGCACCGAGGCGCGACAGCTCAGCGGCGATGAGTTCCCGTTGCTTGCGATGCGCCGCGGAGGCCGGGGGCCGCGGACCGAGCTTGACGACGCGGCGGGTCCAACCGAGGGCGGTCTGGCCGGCGGCCATCCACTTTGGATCGGGAGTCTGCGTCTGCAGGGGATACAGCGAGCCCGCCAGCAGCAGGACACACAGCAGCAATGCTTGCGGCCGTAGCATAAGTGTTGAGGCCGGCTACCCCTTCCGGACCGCCTCGATGATCACGGTCGAACCGGCGGCGCCCGCGGCCTCCAGCAGCGCCAGGGGCGTGGAAGCCGCAACGAGGCCGAGATAAAGGACGTCTTTGAGCAGGCGAGCGGTGGGGCCCTCGTTCGGCCGGCGCACGCGCCGCGCGACCGGCTCGAGTTGCGGACAAAGGCTCGAGGCCAGACCCGCCGGATTGTCTCGCAGCGAGAAAAACTTGCGGCGCTTCACTTCGAAGCCTGTCACGTCGAGCAAGTCCTCGAGGTCTTCCGCACGGAAATGGATCAGGTGGCGCGGCACATTCAATCCGCTCCAGCGCTCGCCGAAGAGCAGAAACTGCCAGCAGGCGGCGTTGGGGACCTGCACGAAAAGCTTGCCCCCGGGGCCGAGCAGATCGCCGACCGCCAGCAGAGCCTCCATTGGGTCGGGCAGATGTTCGAGGACGTGGAACATCGTGACCGTTCGAAACACCCCGGGCGAGAACGGGAAGCGGGGTAGCGATCCGCACACAGCCGGCGCGGCGTAGGCGGCGACCGCACTACGAGCGGCGAAGAACGAACTGTCGACACCAATGGCGGGTATGCCGCGCCCGCGCAGGCCGTGAAGAAACGCCCCGCCGCCGCAGCCCACGTCCAGCGCTAGACCCGCTCGGTCGATCGAATGCAGGACGAAGCGGACATGATCGAGCACCACGAATTGGCGATACAGTTCGGCCAGCCGTCCCGCAGCAGAGCGATCCGCTTTCCACCAATAACCCTCGGGGTAGAAGGATGCGAGTTCACCGGGCGAGGGCAGCGGCTCGAGGCGGATCAGCGCGCAGTGCGAGCACTCGACAATGTTGAAGCGAGTGTCCGTCGCGCCGTAGAGACGGTCGGTGGCGCGAAACAGCGTCAGGTACGACTCTCCCTCGCAACGAGGGCAGATCGGCAGCGCGCGAGCGCCGTTCGGATTGCCGTGGGACACGGTTCGCGAGAAGGGTCAGGAGACGCTGGACACGAGATCCCGCAGGGAGACGCGGGAGTCGCGAATGAGCCGGGTAATTTCCGCGGGAGAGAGCCGCTGTAGCGAACGGACCTGACGCCGCTTGCGGAGCATAGCCGGCGCGCCGCTCCAACCCGCAATATGGCCCTTGACCAGGCATCTTAGCAGCCGATAGGGGCCCAACGAGGCCATCCAACGTTCTCCCTCGCCCCGGCCCCGCACGGCCGCGGCCGCGGTCGCCGCGGCCCGCAGAGCGAAGTAGAAGGGGTTGAGCCAGAGCAAGCGCCACGGGAACAGTTTGACTGCCAGCCAGATGCGGTTGCGCTCGATCAGAAACGCCCGGCGCTCTGAGTGCCGCCCGAGGGTCGCCCCCAGGCGGTGGTAGACGCGCGCCTGGGGAACATAAAGGCAGCGCCAGCCCGCTATGCGTGCGCGGAGACCCAACTCGGCGTCATCGCCATAGGCGAAGAAGTCTTCGTCGAAGCCGCCAATCTCATCGAGTAGTTGCTTGCGATAGAGGGCTGCGCATCCATCGGGCCACGCGACCTCCTCTGACTGGTCGTACTGGCCGCAGTCCTGCTCGCCGCTGCCCCGGCCGCGATTCTGGACATCGGGATAGATGACGTGCCCCACTTTGTCGATGACGCCCCGGTTGCCGTAGGAGAGCACCTTCGAGGCAGCCATCCCGAACTGCTGATTTGGTTCCAACGCGCGGACCAACGCCTGGAGCCAACCGGGTTCAGCTTCGGCGTCGTTGTTCAGCAAAGCGATGTACTTGCCTCGGGCCCGCCGAATGGCCTGATTGTTGGCGGCGCAGAAGCCATGGTTCTCTGCGTTGCGGATCCAGTGGTGGCGGCCTTGGAACTCGGCCTGCTCGGCCAAGGCCGACGATCCATCCGTCGAGCCGTTGTCGACGACGAGAACCTCGAAATCCTGGTAGCTCTGCCGGGCAAGGGAACGCAGACAGCAGCGAAGAAGCTCGCGGCGGTTCCAGTTAGCAACGACTACCGAGACGAGGGGCGGCAGGAAAGTCATCCGATCCACGGAGTTTCCTTGAAACCACAGATGAACACGGATGAACACAGATGAAACCTCGTTACCGCGGGTCGGAGGTTTAGCTCAGGCGCATCATCACGTAGGAACCGATCCTCACAGGTCCAAATCAAGCACATCATCAACCAAGCACTTCATCAACTAGGTGCAGCCCCTCACACAGTTCATCCGTGTTCATCTGTGTTCATCTGTGGTTCCCTTGAGATTCAACATTTATGTCGCGCACCCCCAGCGGCCGCCAGCGGCTACTGGTAGTGGGGTCTTAGCGTGGCGATAGCCGCTAGACGCAATACTCTTCATTTAAGTATCCTGACGCAGGAGGCGAAGTCAGTCCTCTTACGGGACACCGCGCCACGCGATCGTACCTGGTAGTTGCTCATCTTGCGCTTGACGCCACGCGGACGTCGCATCCCCCGGCTCGA
>JAKZVK010000766.1:0-2511 GCA_047516085.1 Bryobacterales bacterium | reverse complement strand
CAGATGCCGAGTCCGCCACGTCGGGTTTTGTGTGGCGAGGACGCTCGATGCGGTCGTGCGTCGTCGCCTCGTTCCCCCTGGGGGCTGGACTTTCGAGCCAGCGTCGATGCCTGGCCACTGGTTTCGCGTTGAGTGAACGCCATTCGCGAGTCGGGCGGCGGCGCTGGGAGCCCGGGTGGGAGGTCGGCCGGCAACGGCCGAAGTGGGTTGAGGGAGGCCCGCACCCTTGGACACTACCTTCAACCCGGACGCATTCATCAGACGTATCGGCCAGCGCCTCGTTAGCGAATTCGACGACGCCAGGGCCGACACGACCCCCGGCACGGTCGGATCGGCGATGGAGGCGCCGGGCAGGAGGCAGCTTCAGCAGATTCTTCCCCGCAGGATCGCCGGGCGGGATTACCCGCCGTAGACGAGCGCATCGATCTCATCCAGCGACAGCCAGGACACGGGCTCGCCGTACACGTCGCACTCAAACTCCACGAGGTCGCGGCGCGGCGTGTGGTACAGCGAGAGTGCGCTACGGGTCAGCCGTTCGATGGCATCGGGCTCGGGCTCGGTGACGTAGCAATAGGTGTTGATGAGGCGCTGCGCCTGGGCCGGGGTGAGCGTGATGATCGTATCGGGCATTGGTCTCTCCTTCGGGTTCTCGGTTGCGGTGTGTCCTCACTGACGCGGGAACACCCGCACGCCGGGACACCCGGGGGAGTCGGCCTGGTCGCGCCACCGTCGATGGCAAGCGGACGGCCGACGTGCCCGACACAAGAGGTCAGCGCCGGCCGGCGATCACGCGGTCGAGGTGGTCTTGCGACAGTCAGGCTACGAACTCGCCGGCGCGATCGGGGCGGTAATTGATGCGGCCGCCGCGCGGCGTGTCGAGGCCGGATATCTCACTCAGGCGGCGGTTGGGCATGGGTGAGGTGTGTGGTGAGGTGCGGCGTTGGTCTTCCCTCACGGGAACAAGAAACGCGGCCAGCCCCGCCGGGCCGGCCGCGCGGACGCGCTCGCCTAGAGCGACAGCGCCCAAGCGTACGATACGCCGTGCTTATCCTGCGCCTGCGCCAGAGCGTCGCCCCGCGATGACTGACGCGAAGGGAATACCCGATGTAGCGCACGTCGAGGGCGTTGTGGTCGTTGCCCTTGACGGTGGCCTGGCTCGTGCGGTCGGTGCGCCGCGCGAGATCTCGGACTAGAACGTTGTCGGATTGTCAAGGCGCGCATTGTTTATTCCCTGTTAGACCGCTATGCAGCGCTAATCGCCTTTGTTATCGAATCAAAGGTGAAGGACATGGCCCAGCTGGCGCCAACACCGAAAAGCGCGTCGGGCGAGGTGTTTTCACTATCGGTCTTCACGGCAACTAACTTCTTCTTGAGGTCGACCGCCTTCTCTATTTCCCACTTAACCCACCCGCTCTTGTGTGTCTTCTTGCCAACGATGCATAGGAAGTAAGTAGCGTTGTTGATCCGAGCTGAGATCGCGCGCTTGATCGCGGCCGCATTCGTGCTGTCGACGGACACGTCGACGGATGTATCGTTGAACGAGAAGTCGAAGAGGCTGTTCGCGTCCCATGCAACCAGCAGGTTCTTCCAATATCCATCGTTCTCATAGTCGTAACTGATGAATATCTTCTTCTTAGCCATTCGAGTGCTCCTTCGAGTCAGCTTTGATGTAGTTGGCCCAGTTCGTGTTCTCTTTGGAGATGAGATCCTCGGTATTGTTGACGAGGTGACCGAAGGCGTCGCCCTGATCTGAGTACGGCTCAGCACCCGTGAGAAATCGGTACTTGTGGTGTCGCAGGGACTCGCAGGTCGTACGATAATCGATCCAATTCTCTTGGTATTGGTTCAGAGCGAGAAAGCCACTTACCACAACGACAATGATCCCCGCCAGTCCGGCTGCGATCTTCAGCGCAGGCAAGGCATCGGTCGAGAAGCCAGCGAGGAATGGGATCGTTGCAGCAACGACGATCTCGATGCTTCTAAGGCACTTGTATCTCCGCTGACTTTCCGTGCTCGTTTTATCGTACCAATTGATCTGATCGTCGAGGCGTTGCTTGATGTAATCCTCGGCATTCATCTCCATCTCACTCAACTCCCACTCTGCCGAGCCGGCCGAAGGTTACGAATGAGCGGTGCGCCGTCGCTCGTCAACGGGCAGACGGAGCTTAACACCGCAAATCTTCAGCCTAGATAGGCGATCCACCGGTGTAGCAGTGTCTCAGTCATCCTTAGCCGAGATTTCCGATTTCGCACCAAGATCGCTGGCATCCTGTACCAGAAAACGAGCGTCTCCGCCGGCAGCCGTTGACGCGCCTGGCGTGCGGAGGCTATGAGCCCTGCTTAAATCCCGATTTTCTCGATATCCTCGATGGTCACCTCGTCGGCCGTCCGGTCGTAGAGCTTGGTCGTGCGCGGGCTCTCATGCGCGGCGATCGCCTGGGCGCGCTCGAGCGTGCCGCCATTGAGCAGATACGCCGTGATGCCGGTGGCCCGGAAGGTGTGGCAATTGGC
>JAKZVK010000765.1:0-3356 GCA_047516085.1 Bryobacterales bacterium | reverse complement strand
GGCTTGCGCGTCATCCCCGACCACGTCACCGGCTTCGGCCCGTTGGCGGGCATTCTGGCGGCGCTGGAAGACACTTCGCGGCCTTGGAACCTCGTCGCCGCCTGCGACATGCCGAACCTTACGCCCGAGTTTCTGGGGTTTCTGCTGCGGCGGGCGTCTGAGGAGCAAGCCGAGATCCTGGCGCCCACGGACGCGACCGGACGGCCCGAGCCGCTGTGCGCCGTCTATGCCTCCTCGTGCCGTGAGGCGATCCGGCGCGCCGTCGAAGCGGACCGGCACAAGGTCACCGACGCTTTCGAGGGCTTACGTGTGGTCGAGCTCGCCCCCGCCGACTACCGGGAATACGAGCAACCGGGCGGCCTCTTCGCCAATCTCAATACCGAACAAGACCTAGCGCGCGCGAAGCTCGGTCCGGAGCAGCGCTAGTCGTCGGGTTGCGCCGCATCGAGTCGCGCCGCCGAGAGGCGTCACAGCGGATCGGGTATGCTGACATCTAAGTGCAGACTCGATGACCAAAAGCGCTCAGCCTCGTTCTTTCCTGCGGCATCTGCTCGGGGTCAAGTGGAAGACCGCGGGGGGGCGGCGCATTACACCTCCGTTCGTCACGCTCTATGTGACCACGCGCTGCGATGAGAAGTGCATCCACTGCTACTACTGGGATGAGTTGAACCCGCAGCCGAATCGTGACTTCCGCCTCGACGAGTTCGAGCGCACGCTGTCGTCGATGGGCGAGATCTACAACTTGTTCATTGGGGGCGGCGAGCCTTTCCTGCGGGCGGACTTGGCCGACATCCTGCTCGCGGCCGCGCGGTTGAACGGGGTCGCCAACGTGTATCTGCCCACCAACGGCCAACACACGGCGCGGGTGGTCGAGACACTCGAGAAGACCCTGACCGCCGCGCCGGCGATGCGCTTCCATCTCAACCTCAGCATCGATCACACCGACGAAGAGCGGCACGACTACATTCGCGGCAAGCAGGGGGCCTGGGCGCGAATGAACGAGACCGCCGAGGCCATCCGCCCGTTCCGTCGCCGCTTCCCCAACCTGATCGTCCACACCCTCACCACGGTGATGAAGGAGAACCAGGACGATATCCTCGAGATCTACGACGAGCTGCAGCGACGCTTTGAACCCGACGGGGCTTCGTTCAACTACTGCCGCGGACACCCGCTCGACCCGAGCCAGACCGAGTTGAAGCCGGCGACCTATCAGGCGCTGGCCCGCCGAATGGAAGAAGACTTCCGCGACGGCCGCCATACCAACGGCGGGGCTGCGTACGGCGCGGGTAATCACATCCTCGATCAGCAGGTGCGCCGTAGCGTCGAGCGGACGGTCGCGGAGAACCGGCCGCAGTTCTCCTGCGTTTCCGGGCGGCTGGCCTGCGTCATCTACAGCAACGGCGACGTGGTCGAGTGCGAGGTCAACAACTCGAAGCTCGGCAACCTGCGGGACGTCGACTACGACTTCCGGCGGCTGTGGTTCAACGAGCAGGCCGAGGAGGTGGCCGAGCGCGCCGCGAACGGCTGCTTCTGCACGCACGAGTGCGGGCATTACGCGTCGACGATTTACAGTATTCCGCTGGTGACGAAGATCAGCGGGCAGGCCGTGATGGCGGGGGCGCGGCGCTGATGCAGCAAGGCCGCGGATCTCAAAACCGAGATCCGCGCTACGCCTCCTCCTTAGACATGTGAATCGGTTGCTATCGCAACTTTGCCCTGGCCATGCTTGTTTCGGCGAGTGCGCGGCGAAGTTTGGAGCTCATGCGGCAAGCGGGATATTCGGTTGTGGCGAAATCGACGTTCCTGGGCCCCCCGCAAAAACCAATCAGCGGACTGATGATCATGATTCCGTTCAGTCGATGCAAGGGGGAGTCCGGCGGCTCGCAACGTTTGTCATCGCTGAATTCCCGTGCACCAGACTCGGCCATGAGGTCAAGCGTTTCACTGTCGCTGTCGATGATGAGGATGTTGATTTTCCCTTCGCGGTACTGATCGGCCTTCTTGATGGCAACGTCCGCGATCTGTCGGTATGGCGTTTTGCCCTCAGTGCGGGTTGTGTCTTCAAGGAGAGCCAACTCGAGTTCTGGGGCGTTTCGCTCCGCTTCATCATTGAGATCGTCCTGCGTCTTACGATTGAAGTGTTTAACCTCGGCGTAGAATTTCTCGCCCTTCAGGACCGCAGCGAGATCCGGGCGATCTTGCATGGTCACTTCTGCACCCTGATCGAGCAGCATAAAGGCCGCAACAGCTTCGGACAGATAGTTTTTGAGGTTAGGTGCGTTCCCTGCGTTCTGGCGCAATAGTTCCTCATACTCGTCCACGTTACGAGCGCCGGCCTGCCGCAACCGGTTGACGTATTGGGTAATGATCTCGTCTGGAGTCATTCTGAGCACCTCAAGTTGGAGGCACACGCAACATCATTATTATCCCAGGCGCCGTGAAGGACCCCGAACCGGCGGAAACCGGCGGCTAGAGCTAACTTCCAGACGTTGGAGTGCTTATGAGGAGTGCCAGATCGGGTGTGGCGCGCGCCTCTAGCGGGCAGGACCGGCGTCCGCGCCGGTCTTCTCCCGTGCCTGGGCTGAGTGCTGTGCGGGCAGAACGTCGACCTTGGAGGTCGACGCTGCCAGCCAGGAGGCCCGCGCCACAAGGCACGCTCCGTAGTTCATTCTGGCGCTAACTTCTGAAACAAACAGAAGAACCTATCACAAATGGTACGAACGAGGCGTTGGTCCTCTAGGCAAGTGGGACACCGCGCTCTGGCTGCATCAGGACGTGCCAGCGAGGGCGTATGGGTCTTCCAAGCAACGTAGGTAACGGCTAGCCGACTGGGGACGATCGATCCAGTTTTCTATCGCTTCAAATAGCCCCTTGCTAGAGGCTAGGGACACTAGCAGCTTTCTATACGGATCGGAACGCTGGACTCCTTGCTTAGCGCTTGAATCAGAAGTCTATCGGCACGGTTCAAATCGCTCTCGCAAAGCGTAATGTGTTTTATTGCCCGACTACTAATGGAGCCATAGATCTGCACTTCCATGAATTCACCGAAACCTTCGTCGCTGTTGCTCCCCCTTCTGATTAGTCTCGCAAAGTCGTCGGCGTCCGTTGTTGGACCGATATTGTTTGCCAGTTTAGTAACGGCGAGCTTATGCTTCTCCCCCCAGGTACTGATCACTCCGGGAGGCACCACCCCCGTTGTGAAGCGGGACGCGACCATCCGAACAGAGTCACTCTCAGTAACAGTGGATCTATGGGCACTACTGTCCGGCTATAAATCGAATAGAATCAACTGGTTAGAAATTGAGGGGTGCGGGTCTTTGGAGTCGATGTCGTGAAAGGCCCGTACAATGGGGGTT
>JAKZVK010000764.1:0-5276 GCA_047516085.1 Bryobacterales bacterium | reverse complement strand
GGCTTCAAGGGGTTCGAGCTTCATGACCCGCGTACACCACCGGGCGTGGGGGGCGGGCAGGAAGTTGTTGAAGCGCTTGAGGTGGTGATCGAAGTCGCGGCCGCTGCTCAGGCGTTCGATGGGCTTGCCGAGGTAGTCCTCTAGGCGGTCGAGGTAGTCGTAGACCTCGCGCAGTTCGGCGCCGGTGTCACAGAAGAAGTACTCCACACGGTCATCACGTCCTTGGTCCTTGAGGTAGATGGCGAGGGCGGCGCTGTCCTTGCCGCCGGACAGACCGAGCACATGCCGGGTCTGTTTCACCTCCACCGTGGCGACATCGCTATCCAACTTGTCGGATTCCATGTCCACTCTCCCGCTTCAATTGATCGGACCGGCGATACCGGGTCAGAAATTTCGTCGTGAACCGGACGACGGCCGCCAGTTCCAGTTCGTTGTCGTTTACATCAGTGAGGGTTTCCTCGAGGTTCTCCACAGCGCCAGCGATAGCTGACTCGACGCGGGTGTTGTAAGACACGACTTCGTCGATCTCGCCCTCGCTCTTGCTGATGATCCTGACCATGGCCACATCGTTGATGCCGGCATCGTGTTTCGACTTAGCGTCGAAGTGCAGGCGGAGCTTCTCAAGGTCGAGAAGGCGACTGGAGAACTCTGCCAAGCGGTATTCGGCCGTATCCCGATCTTGATCCGTCCACTTGGCCGCAGGCTTGTGGCCGAGGAACAGCAGGATGCGGCTGAACCACTCGTCGTCGGTCGGTTTCCTGTCGCTGATGCGGCGGATGAAGCTCCTGAGTCCTTGCACATCTACCGTGTACTGGTCGAGTCCGTGGCATCGGCCCAACAGCAGATCACGCAGTTCGTCCACCGGCGTCGCCTCGGGGATGCTGAAGCCCCCACACAGGGCCGTCCTCATGTGATCGAGTAGCGCCGCGTGGGCCCCTTTCAACTCCCGCAACGCTCCGATGAGCGTCTGGGCGAATCCGGAGAGGTCCGACTCGCGGTCGAATCCGCACGCTGCGGGAAGCTGCTCGAATAGGAACTTCTCGGGTGATTTCGACAGGAAGAACGCTTGACGCACCCGCAACGTGGTTTCCGACAGTCGGCGGGTCTTCTGGGCGTGTTCATCGAGTCCAAGGACGAATCCCGTCAGGGGGGATGCAAGGTCAAGCAGGTTCACCGAGTCCCGCACCTCGCCGAAGAGCGCCTTGCTGTACTCGTCGAACAGGGTCGCGCGCACTCCTTCGATGCGGAACCGCTGGAACGCGAAAAGATCCGGGCGCCGAACCAGCCGTTCGAGGTGTTCGTAGGTTAACGTCGGCGCGTAGGTGTCCTCGTCGTAGAGGGCGATTTCGTGGCGATGCAACAGGTAGTAGTGCAGGAAGAGGATCGGAAAGATGCCTCGCTTCACGCCGTAGGGCGGTGCCGCCAGCTCGTCCATCAGCCGTTGCGGGGAGATGGGTCCGGTTTCCGACATGGCGAGCAGCTCGTCTAGCCGCGTCCACGCGGGCCGGAGCTTGAGCGGGTCTCTCTTATCCGGTTCGACGAACGCCCAGCCGGTCTTCGTCTTCCTGTGGAGACGTCCGGCTTCGAACACCGAGCGATAGATGGCGCGTTCCGGCGGGGATTTCTCCATGTCGAGGCCGGGCCGGTCGTGACGGTCGAGCATGTGCCCGAACAGCTTGTTGCGGGCCGCGGCCGCTTGCGACGACAGCCGCTCGCGATTGACCAGCTCGTTCAGGATGACTGGCGTTTGGTCGTAGATGCGATCCATGACCTCGGACACCGTGCGCTGGAACGCGCGTTGATCCGGGACTTCGAGGCGTTCGTTCCGCCAGTACCAGTCCGACAGGGCTGGCTCGCCGATCAGCGAGTTGAGCGCATCTCGTTCGGCGACTTGCGCAGCCTGGAGCCGTTCCTTGATCTCCCGGGCCGCGATCGGGTCGGACGCCAACTCCTGGCCGCTCCGCTGGACGCCTTCCAGCGCCAGCACGTCGGCGATCGCGGCGCGAATGGCGGCACCGTTCCTGTGCAGCGCCCAGATGTCGTTCGGGCCGGCGGACTTGCGGGCATAGTCGAAGGCCGATTCGTCGTCCCGGCTTTCCGCCAGGAAGAACACAATCCGAGGGTCCGGGCTTGCGCTTGTCTCGACGAGACGGCGCGACACGGCATCGACGAACGCCGGTTCGAAGTAGCGCAACGCGCCGGTCTCGATGGAATGGCGTCGGGCGACGACCGGGGCCGACTCGACCCGGCCTTTCAGCGCAGCGGCGAGCTCGAATTGACCGAGCTTCTCCCGCTCCAAGTTTGTCCGCTCGTCGATGTCGAAGTCGGTGCCCTGCCAGACGCGGTATTCGCCGCTGAATCGACGGTACTGGACCACGGAGGCGTCGAGCAGACGCTTGACCGTCTCCTCGAACGCCTTCTTGGATGGGAAGAGTTGGCGGAGGATCTCGCCGGAAGCCTTCAGACCGTCGCTTCGGGAGATCAGATTGAGCACGCCAATGGCTTTGGCGAGCGCTGACGAATCGCCCTCGATGTGGGTCTTCTGCGACTCGGCGACGTTCTCGGCACGTTCCACGGCCGTCACGACTTCGGCCCAACGTCGATGGGTGAGCGGATCGGACAGGACGGCGGGCTGGTTGTGGACGAAGTAGTCGTAGATCTCGCCGGGATGCACCCAGTCGCCGACCTTCGACAGTGACTCCAAGGAATCGCGGAAGCCGTGGTGTTCGCGGCTGCCGAGATAGCTGAACAGGGTCCGTTCGTTCTGCGCGAAGCGCTGGCAGAGCGTCGGCAGCACCAGTAGGGAAACCGGGTGGATGGGGTAGCAGGCGGCGAACAGCTCGGTGGCCGCGTCCTCGTCGAGCGCTGCGGGAAGCCCGTTGGCGGTGCCAATGGCGTGGGCGATTCGGCTGGCGCGCTGGCGAATCGAACGCCGCTGCGGTTCCGTCAACGTGTTCGAGAACGCCGCCGCCACGACGCGCAGCGTTTGTTCGGAGGTTTCGGCAAACGAGACGCTTTGGAACCGGCCCTGCACCTTCGTCCAATCGTTCTTCAGTTTCTCGCCCATGCCTCTCGCGTAGAGGTCGAAGCCCTGGTGAAGCAGGACGAAGAGCATCAGGTTCGCCTTGCGCCCGCGGAACGCCCGCTCGGCGAGTTGCTGCAGGAGGAAGACGCCGCCCCCGCCTTGGCGGGCTTCGTATTCGAGGAACTTGCCCAACTCGTCGATGACGATGAGCAGGCCGCCGGCGCCCGACCGTTCGAGCGCGGATTGCAGCGCGTCGACGAGTGCCAGCAGCCGGCTGTCCGGGGTGGTTTTGCCGGCCTTTCGGGTCTTGCGGATGTCGTCGATCACGGCGGGTTTGCGACCGCGCCTGCCAGCCCAGAACCCGGTCGCGGCTTCGTCCAGCGCCGCGAGCAAGCGGCTCGACAAGGGTTCCTCGCTGCCGGTCAAGACGACCCGGCACCAAGGTCCTTGGCGGGCGAACCGCCGGGCGAGGTCGGGACGTTCCGCAGCAAGAGACTTGGTGGCCACCGCCTTCACGCCACCCTTGCTGCCGAGCAACTCGTGCAGGAACAGGGCGAAGGAGGACTTGCCCGAACCATAGGGTCCGATCAGGCTCCAAGCGCGCGGCTGGTCGGTCGAACCGAATCCCCCGGCGACGTTGTCGAGCAGACCAATGCCGCCGGTGGTGGGAAGGTAGGCTTCGATGATCGAGCGCGAGCCACGATCACGCTCCACGTTGGTGGAGCGCGTATAGCGGGTGTTGACTTCGATCTTGTCGGCGAGGCTCATGCGGCAAGCCTCCCGCCGGTGCCGGCATAGCTGTCTCGCAGAATCGACTTGTCGTCCAGCGGACCGAGCTTGTAGAGCTGGTAAACGCCGGCCGTCCGGTCAAGTCTCAGGACACTCGGGTAGGCATCGCACAGTGCTTCGAGCTTGCGGATCAGGCCCTCCTCCGTCATGCGGAACACGGCACCGGGGGCGCAATGGTTCTTGTCGCTGTACATGAGATCCTGGATTGCGAGTTGCGCTACGCCGATGTGGTCGAACAGTTGCGCCACCGCGACGGCAAACACGCTCAAGGGGAGTTCGGCCCGATCCATCGGTGCGGCCCGCCAGTTTCGGCCATCCAACCGTCCCTGCAGGTTCAGCGTCGCGAGGGGAGAGTCCAAGGCGTCTTCCAAGGTCAGTCGGGTGCCGCCCAGGGTCCGTGAATACATCCTCAGCACCAGTTGGGCGTCCCCTTTCAGGGTCGTCGCCGCCACCTTGGACGAGACCTCGTGCTTCACGAAGTCGCTAAGCGCAGTCGCCACCTCGATGCCGGTGAAGGTCGGCTTGTGGAAATGGTTGAAGAACCAGTAGATGGCGCTGGCGGTCGCGGGATTGGTCGCAAGCAGCCAGTGAAGCAGCCAGATGGTGCCTTCGTCCTCCAAGTAGGGATCGCCGGTGTCGCCAAACACGATCCGGCCGATTTCCGATTGCTCCAGGGTGTTCGTCGCACCGACCCGGCTCGCGACGCCCGTGGCCAGCAGCCAGTAGCGGATCGACGCCACCATGTTCTTGCCGACGCCGAGGATCACGGTGGCGTCGTCGCGGTTGAATATCCGTGGATCGTCCTGGAGGGCAGTTAAGCCCTTGGCGATCCATCCGAACCTCAAGGGGAAGGATTCGTGCCGACCGAAGGAGACTGTGACGCGGTGGAGTTTCATCAAGCGCTGTCCATGTGCTTGTTAGCCGTGTACAACCACGGAACCGACACTATACGACCGGCCCTATTGAAGCAAACCGGTCGCCTGTCGGTTCCGTGGTCCGCCCCCGACCAACATCATTCAGGTTGGGCGAACAACCTACTTGCAAATACTGTATGCCTGTCCATGTTTGATTGCACCAACTTTTTTGGAAGCCAAAGACGATTGCTGCTTCGGCTGCCGCAGCCGGAACTCGATCTCACCGAGCCGAACGTGTACTCACCCCCCGCCGCGCGGTTGCTTGGATGGTCGACTCGTGAAGCGATGGGGCCGCGCGACCCGACGCGCTCGTTCCAACAGCCGCCCATCCACCACGCTGGAGGGCGGCCACCAGGAGGTCACGCCGCGTCAGAGGCGCCACCAAGAACCGGCGGGAACCCGCGCTCGCTTCCTTGTCCCGACCGCCCCGTCGGTCATGGTATGTTGCGGCGTTTCCCGAGGACTTCCCATGGCCAAAGACATCAAGTCCGCCGTACGCGAAGTCTGCCTGTGCCTTCCCGAGGTCGAAGAACGGTCGGGCCACGGCA
>JAKZVK010000763.1:0-2870 GCA_047516085.1 Bryobacterales bacterium | reverse complement strand
GGGGCTGATCGGCAAGCGGGTCATGGTCGACGGTTGGCAGCGCGACTGGTCCGATCCGGAGAACATGGACAAGGCCGTCTATTTCGGATCGGAGGTCGACGGCGGCTTTGCCGAGTACGCCACCTGCGACGTGCGCAGCATGGCGGTCGTCAATTCGGAGCTCACCGATGCCGACCTCGCGACCTTCTCGTGCTCATATACTACCGCCGAAGGCATGCTGAACCGCGCAAGTGCGGGGGCGGACGACACGGTGCTCGTTCCCGGCGCCTCGGGCGGGGTGGGCGGCGCGCTGATCCAGCTTGCCAAGCGCCGCGGCGCGCGAGTGATCGCGATGGCCGCCGAAGCCAAGCACGCCGATGTGGCCAGGCTCGGCCCCGATCGCATCCTGCCGCGCGCGCCAGAGAACCTGCGCAAGGCGCTGGAGAGCGAGCGGGTAACCGTGGTCGCCGACGTCGTGGGCGGACCCTATTGGCCGACGCTGGTCGACATTCTTGCGCGTGGCGGACGCTACACCTGCTCCGGCGCCATCGCTGGGCCAATCGTCAGGCTCGACCTCCGTACGTTCTATCTGCGCGACCTCACCTTCACTGGCTCGACGGTGGTGCCGAGCCACGTCTTCAGGGATGTGGTCGGCTACATCGAGCGGGGCGAGATCAAGCCCGTGCTGGCGGCGACCTACCCCCTTCGGGAGCTGCGCGCAGCCCAGCAGGCATTCGTCGACAAGCGCCACGTCGGCAACATCGTGGTCGTGCCGTGATGATCGGCGGCTGCGGAGGCGAAAGGTCAAACCGAAGCGCTTCAGCAGGGTTGCCGCAAACGCGATGTGGACTGCGAGCAAGTTAAGGAATTCGGGCGAGGACGGCGTGAGTAGGATCTAAGGCCGTGCCCGGAGTACACGCGGACGGCACAATGAGGAGTCTTTGGGAGTTTGCGACAATGCATCAACCTCCCGCGTTCGATTTCACCGACGAGAAAAAGATCCGCGCCTATCGGTCGGAACGCATTCGGGGGGAACTCCGCCGCCGGGATCTCGGGGTGGTGCTGGTGGTCGATCCGATCAACCTGCGATATGCCACCGGTACGCGGAACATGCAGGTCTGGACCATGCACAATATCGTCCGCTATGCGCTCGTTTTCGCGCATGGGCCGACGGTGCTGTTCGACTTGGCTACCAGCCGCCATTTGAGCGCCGCTCTGGAGAGCGTGAGCGACGTGCGCGCGTCAATCCCTTTCGACTACATGCTGGTCGGGGTCAACGCCGAGACGATGGCGCGGCGCTGGGCGCTCCAGATTCACGAGGCGCTGGGGGAGCAGGGCTGTGCTGCGGACAGGCTTGCCGTCGACCGCGCCGACACGCTGATGATTCAGGCGCTGGAAGAGCTGGGAACGCGCGTCGTCGACGGAAAGCAGGTTCTGGAGCATGCGAGAGCGATCAAGTCGGCTGAGGAGATCAGGGCGTTCCGGGCTTCGCTCGCCACCTGCGAGGAGAGCGTTCGCTCGCTCCACACGTTCGCGGTCCCGGGCGTGACGGAGGCCGAAGCCTTCGGCCACCTCGTCGGCCAGAGCCTGGCACGGGGCGGCGAATATCCGGAAACCCGCCTGCTGACCGGCGGTCCGAGGACGAACCCCTGGTTTCAGGAGACATCCGATCGGGTCTTGCAGGCGGGAGAGCTCCTCGCCTTCGACACCGACCTCATCGGACCAATGGGCTTCTACAACGACATTTCCCGCAGTTGGGTTATCGGCGACCGGCGATCAACCCCGGCGCAGGCAACCCTGCTCGACATCGCCACGGAGCAGATTGCCCACAACATCGACCTGCTCCGCCCTGGCACGTCGTTCGTCGAATTTTCGTCCAGGGCGTTTCGACTTCCCGACGCCTATCTCCCTAACCGTTACGCCGATCTGGTGCACGGCTGCGGTCTGGGGGTGGAATACCCGTTCGTGCTGTATCCGGAGGACGCGGATGACGGCATGTACGACGGTCGTTTCGAGGCGAACATGATCGTCTGCGTGGAGAGCTACGTGGGTGCGCTGGATGGACCGGAAGGAGCCAAGCTGGAGCAGCCGGTTCTGATCACCGACCGGGGCCCACATGTGTTGAGCGAGCTGCCGCTCGATGCGAGCGATTTCTAGATATCGTGAATTGACTCGCCCCGGCCTTGAGTATCGCGGTTCGCGCTCGGAGCCATGGCCGTCGAAGGCAGAGCCACGCCGAGGTCGGCAAGGGTGGCATCCGTTCCGTCGCAGGTGATGTCGCCACAGCGGCCGGTGACCTCTCCGTACTGTGTTGCAACGCGCTAGTGTCCCGATTCTGAAGTTCTGATGATTTCCGTCTGACGTTCGGCAGTATCGAGGGTGCGCAGGCAGAAGCGTTTGATCGTTGCCAAGATGTCATCGGCGGACTTGGTCCAGCGGAAGGGTCGTGGGTCGGTGTTGACGGTGTCGATGTAGTGGCGAATGGCCTGCTCGAGTTCCCGCGTCGAACGATGGACACCGCGCCGAAGCTGTTTCTCGGTCAACAGCGCGAAGAAGCGCTCGACCTGGTTGAGCCAGGAGGCGCCGGTCGGCGTGAAGTGGACATGCCAACGCGGATGACCGGCTAGCCAGCGCCGAACCGCAGGGGCCTTGTGGGTTGCGTAGTTGTCTATCACCAGATGGACGTCGAGGTCGTCGGGGACCTGGGCTTCGAGAGTGCGCAGGAACTTGAGGAACTCCCGGCTGCGGTGGGAGCTATGGCCAGAAGTTGGTGACGGGGTGAAGGGTTAAGGCGGCGTATCGTGGGGGTGATCGAGCCTCCACTTCTCCAACGAAGGAGTGATACGCCGTGAGTGACAATACCGTTTTGAAGCTTTCCCAGCCATCGACGT
>JAKZVK010000762.1:0-3681 GCA_047516085.1 Bryobacterales bacterium | reverse complement strand
GCGCAGGTCGCAGGCTCGTTTTACGGCCGCAAGCACGGCTCCAACAAAGCCAAGCCTTTCTGGGGCTGGCACGACGGGCGGACTCGCAAGAAGAAAGTGCTGGCGACCGGGCAGTGGGGCCTCGACCCGGCCTACGGCGTTTCGCAGAACCTCCGCATGCCGCCACCCTTCTCGGTCAACTACATCTACAATCCCTACCTCGGGATCGGCGGGCCGGGGGTAACAGCGCCTGCGCCGCCGGCGGCGCAGGCGCCCCAGCCGCCGGTCTACACGCAGACGAGCCCCCGCCCATCCCCAACGCCTCTGCCCTCGGCGAGCCCCCCTGCGTTCCGGGCGCGGCCTAGCAGCAACTTCAACCCCGGCTCGAAGAAGGGCCGCTTCGACCTGCGTCTCCAAGTCGACGGCGAGGTCGACGTCCTGCTACAAGGGGACGCGGTTCGCTATGCCGTCCACAATGGCCGTGCGCCGCTAGACACGGGCTCCGAATACAGCCAGCCCGTCCCGAGAGCTGCGTTTCGGAAGTTCCTGTTCGATAAGAAGGAAGGCCGCGGCACGGTCCGCCTGCTCGAAGAGCCTACCGCGGCCAACCAATACACGGCCAAGCTGAAGATCTCCGATCCCAAAGGCGGCGACGACCGCTACCACGTCCGCGTCGAATGGGAACGGGACGGGCCAGTTTCGCAAGTGGCTCCACCACCTCCGCGGTCGCGCGCCGGCGCGTCCAGGACCGGTACGTTAAACCCCGGCACATCGCAGGCCGGTACGTCAAACACAGGCACGTCGCAGGCCGGCATCTTTGCACGGCACCCGCGCTCGGCCCAGCCGGGGTCGGCGCCTCCCGCGGCCCTTCCGGTGACCTCTCCGGCGCCCTCTCTAGAGGCGCCTCCGGTGGCCTCTCCTTTCCCCAGCCAAGACCAAGTCGCCGGCATCGAGTTGTTCTCCGACGAGAACGACCCACGCAAGTATGACCGCGATGACGAGGGCGATTTCGAGTTCAAGGGACGCGTCGACGGCACGGTGATCTTGCGTCTGCGCGGCAACCGCGTGTTCGCGGAAACGCTCAGCGGCCGGCCGCTGAAGCTCGAGTGGTTCGAGTTCTCCCAGCCCCTGCCCGCCGGCACGTTGAAGAAGATTGAGCTTGACAAGAAAGACGGCCGCGGAGAAGTGGTTCTTGTCGAGAGGACCTGGGCACAGAACCAGTTCATGGCCGTCGTTCAGATTTCCGACCCCAAGGGAGGCGACGCCAAATACCGTTTCAAGCTCAAGTGGAAGCAGTGAGCTGTGGCGCGAACGCATACCGACGGTGAGTTCGCAAGCCAATCGACCTCTACACGCCGAAGATCGTATTCGCGATAGCCCTTCCGAGCCATAACAGCGGGTCGACCAACCGCTGAATCCACTGACTGAAATAGCCGCCAGTGGTATAGGCGTAGTAGACAACACCGCAGAGGGCGCCCGGTAGGACGATTGTCCAGTATTTGCTCATTGTGGAGTCCCGGGAGTGAGTGATGCCGTCTAGTATAAACCGTCGTCTTTTCCATTTCGTTTCGTCTAGATACTGATTTGTTTGGATTTTTCGGGCGAGTTGGCAGAGGGGAACACCTTAGCCCACCAACCGATGCGCCGATCCCACGAACTCTCACACTCTCCCCTCACACGACCTCGATATCCCACCCGAACCCCGGCTCATCCGACGGCCGCGTATAAATCCCCTCAGGACCACGCGTCAAGTTGTTGTCCTGCTCGTAGCGCTCGTAGACCACATCCGGCCCGCCCGGCGCCGGCATAAACATCTCGGCCCACGGACTGTTCGGCGTCGCCATGATGAAATGCACCGCATCGCGCTGGCCGCCGCCGTGCGGGATCACCGGGATGTCGTAGGCCGCCGCCAGCGCCCCGATCCGCCGCATCTCCGTCAACCCGCCGCACCAGTGAATGTCGGGCTGCCAAATCTCCGCCCCGCGGTGTTTCAACAGTTCCCGGAAGCCGTAGCGCGTATAGACATGCTCGCCGGTGACGATGCGCGTCGACTTGATCTGCTCGCGCAGCCGCCCGAAGCCCGCGTAGTCACCCGGCGGCAGGCACTCCTCCATCCAGTAGACGCGATAGGGCTCGAACGCCTCGCATAGCTCGAGCGTGTAGCGTTCGGTCAACGCCATCCAGCAGTCCATCATCACCTCGCCGTCGCGCCCCACCGCCGCGCGAGCCCGCTTGACCAGCTCGACGTTCTTGCGAATGCCCTCGCGCCCGTCCGCCGGACCGTAGGGCAGCGCCAGCTTGAGCTTGGTGTAGCCGAACTCGACGTGTTGCTCGATGTCATTGCCGGTGCAATAGCTCGGGATGCGCGGCTTGGTCTCACCGCCCAGCAGACGGTAGACGGGCAGGCCCCAAGCTTTGCCGGCGATATCCCACAGCGCCAAGTCGACACCGCTGATGGCGTTGACGACGACCCCCTTGCGGCCATAGAACATGGTAGCGCGCCACAGCAGGTCCCACAGCTTTTCGATGTCGAGCGCGTTCTCGCCCAGCAGGAGCTTGGTGAGGTGGCCCTCGATGATCGGCCCGCCGCCGGGACCACCGCGGCCGTAGCCCTTGAGCCCCAAGTCGGTCGTGATCTCGACCGTGAAGCTCGACACGCCGCCGGCGTCGGGCATAAAGAGACTCCGCATCGGCTTGTACTTGGGGTAGATCGAGACGGGGTTGGCGACCTCGACGCGGCCGGTCGACCACGACCCGGGCGTCGGCGCGTAGCTCGGCACGGGACGTTTGGGGCGCGTCTTGACGATCCGCACGCCGGTGATCTTCAGCGACGTGTCGGGAGGCGGAGGCGCGGCCCAGGACGTACGAGGAGCCATCAAGCCGGTCGCCGCCGCGAGGCCGAGGGTTTGCAAGAAGTGTCTGCGTTCCATGCGCTGGTTTGTATCGCGTACGGGGCGGCGAAGTCAAGCGGCCGTGAATTGTGATTCGTGATTCGTGATTCGTGACTCGTGACGCGGTGGCCGGTCCCATGTCTCGTAGCGCGGGTCCCCAGAACCTGGCGTGTCGGTACTCCTGGCGAGACACGTCGACCGGGAGGTCGACGCTGCCGGCCAGGAGGCCCGCGCCACACCAGCGGACCATGCATCGACAGGAGTGTCGATGCGGCAGACATGGGCGTCCGCGCCACAACCCCGATAAGGCGCACTGCGGGTGTAGCGTCTCATGTTGTCGTTGGCCTGGGCGTTGTTTTTGCGCCGTTGGGCGGCGTTAGCTCGCGATTACCTCCGTTGCCAGGCGGCTCGGAACGGGCGCGACGGGGGTGCGGTTCGTTCCGTAATTCGTCCTGAGGGCTTCGGCGGTGCTCAAGCCCTTTGTTTTCACGGGGCCTTGGGTTCGTCTGTGGCCTCGGTCCCTCCTGGGTGACCCCTGGTTTGGTTTTCGTGATGCGTGATTCGTGAATCGTGATTCGCCGCCGAGCGTCGCTTGGCTGGGCACGAACTCGGCGCGGAAGCCGATCGGGTTGGATGTCTGCGCTGCTGCTGCCGGTGGCTCGTAGCGCGGCGGTTGCGGTTCCATCGGGTCGGGGGTGGTGTAGGGGTCCGGGTCGGTGAGGGTCGGACGGTGGATCGCCCCGTTCGCCGCGCGGTTCTCTTTGCACTCGTACTCGTCTTTGCGCAGTTGCCGGATCATCTTCAGGGCGCG
>JAKZVK010000761.1:0-5027 GCA_047516085.1 Bryobacterales bacterium | reverse complement strand
TATGTTCAGCATGGGACGGGCGCGGTTACTGCCGGCCTGGTTCGGGAGCATCGACCGCGCCCGCGGCACGCCTCGAAACGCCCTGCTGTTCACCGGGGCGGTTTCGCTGCTCGCACCCTGGTTCGGCCGCGAGGTCATCGTTTGGGTGGTGGACATGGCCGCGGTCGGCACCGCCTGCGCCTACCTGTACACCTGCCTCGCGGCGTTCTCGCTGGCGCGCCGCCGACGGGCGCGGATGGAAGCGGCGCTCGGCGCCATCCTGTCCGCCGGGTTCCTGATCCTCCTGTGCGTTCCCGGGATGCCCGGCTTCATGGCATTGCCCTCCTGGATCGCCCTGGCCGGCTGGGTCGCGCTCGGCGCGCTGTTCTACTTCCGCCGCGCCCGGGAGTACGCGGCGATTCCCGACGCCGAGTTGGACACGCTGATCCTCGGAGCCTCGCGGGGCAGCCGGTAACGGCGTCTCCTTCGCGGTCGTCTTGTCTGCCGACCGCCGCTGGCGCCGGTCAGTTGGCCGTGTCGATCGCCTGGTAGACCAGCGCCCGGAACTTGGCGTGGTCGTCCAGGTTCCCGGCGGGGATCGTCAGATCCCGCGCATACAGCGAAATCACCTTCTCGTCGAACCCCGGCAAACGACGGACCCACTTTTCCACCAACTGCGGCTCGAAACGACCCGCACGACCCCGCGGAACCGACAACTCCACCGAACTCGTACCCGTCAACACCCGCTTCCGTTTGTGGCCGTTGCAGTGGTTCCCCAATGCCAACTCCTCCTCCCTCGCCAAGCGGTGAGTGTTAGCATCGATTACACGCCAGACGGCGTGGGGAGTGGCAACCATCCCAAACAGAAGAAAGGAATCGTACTGGGGGGGTCGGATCGTGAGCTACACTCAAACTCTCGGTCGTGATCGTCGGCGAATCGTCATCATCATCGCCGCCCTAGTAGCCACAGTTTGGTCCACAGCGTGCGGCGACGGCGTCACGACGCCGCCGTCTACCGATCCCCCTCGGCCCACAACGATCACCGTAAGCCCCGCCACGGTCCAGTTGACCGGAGTGGGCGCAACCGTGCAGCTTACCGCCGAGGTCCGTGATCAAAACGGACAGGCGATGGCCGACACCTCCGTGACTTGGGCGAGCAGCAGCACCGCCGTCGCGGCGGTGAGTGCAGCCGGGCTGGTGACGGCGGCGGCCAACGGGACGGCCACGATCACTGCGACCGCGGGCGGAGCGTCGGGGACCGCGGCGGTGACGGTGACAATCGCCCGCTGGATGCTAAGAGGCACTGTCAGTCATGGGTGGGCCGAACCTCAGACGAACGGGTTTGGCCACGGGGCGAGCGACCGGCCGGGGATGAGCAGCGCGGGCGAATCGGGTCTCAAGCTCCGCGTCGATGGCGGTTTGGTCCGGGGGCGTCTGCAACCCCTTAGAGCACGAGGTCTTGGGACGGCAGCGCCCGCAGTCACTACACCCACCGGTCGCGTCATTGCCGCCGTCGTCGAGGTCGTCGATGGCCCCGATGCCGGACGTCGTGCGACCGCCGACGACGGCGGGCGCTACGTGCTGCAAGGGCTGCAGGAAGCGGAGTTCACCATTCGAGCGACGGCGGAAGGGTTCGCATCAGCCGGACGCATATTGAGTTTGGCCTCGGACACGGTGCTGGACTTCGCGATCTCCTATGAACTGCCAGCCCCTCAGTCTCCGTCCGCCTTCCCCGACACGGATCCGGCATGGCTCCGCGCCCTGGCTGCCGACTATCCACACGTCCATCAAGTGGCCAACGTTCGCGTGTTCTCCGACATCAGCCCCACCTTCAGCAGGGAACACGCAGAACACCTGAGGCGCGTCTGGGATTTCTTTAATACGCTCTATGTCAGAAACCGCGGCCCCTATCTTGACGTTTACTACACGACAGAGCCGACGGTCTTTCTGAAGGTGGCCCCGCACTGTGGGGCAAGCATTGCCGTGGACGCCAGAAGCGCAACGGCCTGTTATCTTGATGACTACCCGCGCTGGTTCATCATTCCGTACGAGATCCCGGACTTCGGCACGCAGTTGCATGAGATAGGCCACGATTTCGTGTTCGGGACATGGCCACTTTACGCCTCCAATTGGTTTATTGAAGGGACTGCGATGTACTTTGAGGGTGGCGTGTTCACCGACGACGGCTCGCTCAGAGTCCCGGAACCAGCCCCTTACTGCCCCTGGGTCTTCGACGTGAGAGACCGGGAAGGCGATCTCATGCCCCTCGGTGAGCTGCTCGGTGTGGATGAAACCTCGTACTCGCAGTCGTGCATGCTGTTCAACTACCTGGAGAGACATGAGCCAGGCGTTCTGTATGGTCTGATCTACCGACTCAACTCAGATCAGATCTCCTCCAACGAGCAACTCGTCACGGCACTGCTTGCTCTGACCGGGAAATCGGTCAGCGAGCTTGAGGAAGCCTACGTCTCCTATGCACGACGGACGATCCAAATTCGACCGCCTCGCGCCAACTGAAATGAATGCCAAGCAGAACGGACCCAGTCCTAATTCTTGCTCACAACTGCACAAAACAGCAGGGGCACTAGCGGATTCTCTGGCCAACAGCCCAATACCAGGGGACGTTGAACAGTAAACCCCCACCGCCATATCAAGGACTGAGCAACCTAGCGGAGCGCATCTTCCCACAGCCGCGAGCCCCACAATGATCTAATTTCCCTGTGGATCGCACTCTGAGGAACAGGCTTCACACACTCCTTGAAGCTAAGGAGTCCCCAGCAAGGCAGGACTCGAAGCTCCGCTAGAAGGTCCGCCAGATCCTCCGGGATGAGAAGAAGGTCAGGGGCTGGGATGGGGCTCGGCAAGGTCCCTATGACCTTGTGATGGGGCGCGATGTAGCGTCGCCCCTCGAAGGATTCCAACGGTGAATAACCGTCTCCAGAGAAAGGATCTATGGAAGTCGGAGGATAGGGAGTTGCTAGGGATGTGGCAGATCTTGGGTGCGTTCATATCGGTCGGCATTTGGGGTCTAGTGTTGATCGGGGCGGGAAGAGCTATTGGCGATTCGGCCTATTCCCTTTGGATGAGCGCCGGGCGCGCGGCCACCTACCCGGGCACCACTTGCACGCTTACGTGGCTGCAGGGATGGTTGAGTTAGCAGATTCGACTGGCGAGGGCGCACGGCCTAGGTGATACGCAACGCGATAACAAGACTCCAAGGTCATGCGCAAGGATCCGATATGTCAGTGAGTTATCGCGGCATCAGAGCGGTCCTGCGGGCCGCGGTGCTGGCCAGTTCTCCCGGTGGGGGCCTGAAGATCGGCGTTCCCAGTCCCTCAGTAGCCGAGCAGGTTGGGGAGGAACAGCACCACGCCCGGGAGGAACGCGATCACCAGGGCGGGCGGCAGGTAGGCCAGCGTTCTACGGTCCCAACGCCCCTATCGGAATTACCTGCACCCCGTCCTCGCGCGTGTAGCCGTAGCCGGTGCTCACGATGACGCCCAGCGCTCTCGGCTCACCCATGCGCTTCGGGTCCACCCGCTTCGCCAGTCGGAGCAGGTTGCCGGCGGCTTGATCCGCCCTGCTTTCGCCAAGCTTGACTTCAAAGGCGGCCCAGTGGCCGGCGCCCGACTGCACGATCGCGTTCACCTCCAGGCCGCTCTTCTCGCGGTAGTGAAACACTTCGGCGTCTGCCGCCTGGGCATAAACGCGCAAATCACGCACGACCAGCGACTCGAAGAGAAGCCCCAGAAAGTCGAGGTCGCCGAGCAGCCGGTCGGGTGTCGCACGAACGGCGGCTGCCGCAAGTGACGGATCCGCAAGGTGCCGGATCGGCTTGCTCCTCAGCACCGATCTGGATCTCAGGTGGGTGGGCCAGGACGGCTGGTTCTCCACGATCATGATCCGTTCCAGCGCTCTCAGATAGTCGGCGGCGGTGTGCTCCTTGATGGCGGGAACGCCTTCGCCGGTGTCGGAGGCGAGGGTCGCGATCGCGGCGGGGGTCGCTACGTTCCGAGCCAGGGACCGAAGGAGCATCCCCACCCTCGCCGGGTCTCTCCTCGTACCGTCTCCGTTTGCGATGTCGAGGCGACGGATCTCATTCAGGTGATCCCGGTTGGCCCGGAGCGCCCGCTGCGTGCCGCGCCCCAGATTGCCGGGCCATCCACCGACACAGATCAGCTCCGCCAGATCATCGAGGGGGATCACCGATCTGCCCGCGGTGGCGCGCGCCCCGTCCAGGAGGCGCGCCATCGAGACTTCGCCTGACGAGCGACCCAGCTCGAACAGTGAGAGCGGGCGCATGCGGAGGCGTGTCAGCCGTCCGGCTCCGGTGTGCCGGGTCGCGTCGTCGGCAGGCGCCGCGGACCCGGTAAGGATGAATTGACCCGGGAGGCGTCGGTCATCCACCGCCCTCCGGACATGATTCCAGATCGCCGGCTCCAGTTGCCATTCGTCGATCAGCCGCGGTGCGTCGCCAATCAGGACGCGGGCGGGCTCGAGGCTGGCCAAGCGTCGCGCCATCTCGTCAACATCGAGCCGCGCTTCACTGGCGGCGGTCTGTCGCGCCGTGGTCGTCTTGCCGCAAGCCCGCGGGCCCTCGATCACCACCGCCCCGGTGGCCGCCAAGCGCTCGGCCAACTCCCGGTCGACGACTCTGGGATGGTAGGTCACGCGTGCGTCCGCATGGACTTGGCCCGACTGACGGAGTAGAAGGAACCAAGCCGTCGGGAAGGGTTTCCGAAAGGGGTTGGCGGCAGATTCGGCATCAACAGAACATCAGGAATGGATATATTGTAGCGGCATAAATGGCAACGCCGTACGGCAGAGCCGGCACCTGGATGCCGCCTCAACCTACTCTCGGGATTCGGGGCGGCCCTCACGTTGGCATGACGCAGCGTCACCGCCGCTGGTTTCGCGCTCCCGCGCGATGCCGGCCGGAGACCGGTGGCCAGTTCTCCCGGTGGGGGCCCGCTGTCGCGCGCGCTTCACGCAGATTGGCGATGGGAGTTTCGCCCCGCGTCGCGGGGCGATGCCGGTCTGAAGACCGC
>JAKZVK010000760.1:0-3155 GCA_047516085.1 Bryobacterales bacterium | reverse complement strand
ACACCCACGTCAACTCGTTTTACCCAAGGCTGTTTCTTGTTGCGCGCGCTCGTCCAGCGCGCGCAAACAAGAAACAGCCTTGGGCCGGGTGGGGGGCGCTCGGGACCGACACCCATGGATGAATCCATGGGCTAGGATTGTCACGCCCTATCGGGCTCGGACCTGTGGTTGCATGCATCAGGTTGCGCCAAGAGGGAGCCGCGGGCGTTCGCCCGCGCGCCCGCGGATTTACATCCGCGGCTCTGTTGTGGTGCGGGGCGCGGTTGCAGCGGACCGGGGCTTCAAGCGCTGGTCAGAATCCGTACGTACGGATCTGGGGCGGGTCCCTGTGCCCGCCCGGCTGCCCGTTCACCGTTAGGTTGCGACGGTCGACCCCTGATAACTCCCCACCGGCCGTGCACCGGCGGGAACCACCCAAACCGGCTCAGCCTCGCTCCGGCCGAGACGCAGCCGACAGCATCGGCAACCGCTTGTACGTATTCTCGAGGAAACTCTTGAGCAACTCCGTCTGCTCGCCGACCTCGACCAGGAAAGCGTCGTGTCCATAGTTCGACGGCAGTTCGACGTAGGCGACGTCGAGGTTGCGGCTGCGTAACGCGCGTACGACTTCCAGCGACTGGTATGAGGGATACAACCAGTCGGACGTGAAACTGAGCACCAGAAACCGAGATTCGGTGTTCGAGAACGCTTCGCCCAATGACGCACGCCCCTCGGCCAAGTCGAACGAGTCCATCGCCCGCGTGATCGCCAGGTACGAGTTGGCGTCGAAGCGGCCGACGAACTGACCGCCGCGATAGCGCAGATAGCTCTCGACCTCGAAAAGCACGCTCTCGGCAATGTTGGCGTCGCCTTCCGTTTTGCGCCGCCGGCCGAACTTCTCGCGCATCGAGTCGTCGCTCATGTAGGTGATGTGGCCAACCATCCGCGCGACCGCCAAGCCCCGTGATGGCGGCGGACCGCCATAGTAGTCGCCGTTCTTCCAGTCGGGGTCCGCCATGATCGCCTGCCGGCCCACTTCGTTGAACGCGATCTGTTGTGCCGAGTGGCGATTTGTGCCCGCGATGGGAATCGCCGACGCCACACCATCGGGATAGTCGACCGCCCACTGCAGCGCTTGCATGCCGCCCATCGAGCCGCCCGCCACCGACAACAATCGCGCGATGCCCAGGTGTTCGACAAGCCGCTTCTGCAGTCGCACCATGTCGGGGATCGTCACGAACGGGAAGGCTGAGCCGAACGGCTTACCGGTCCGGGGATCGATCGAACCCGGCCCAGTCGTGCCTTGGCATCCGCCCAGCACGTTCGAGCAGATGATGAAGTACTTGTTCGTGTCGAACGCTTTGCCGGGACCGATCATGTTGTCCCACCAGCCCGGCTTACCGTCGCTGGCACTAACGCCCGCGGCGTGCGCGTCTCCGGAAAACGCGTGCAGAATCAGAACCGCATTCGCATTCTCGTCATCCAAGCTGCCGTAGGTTTCGTAGGCCACCTCGACCGGAGCCAACACCTCCCCGCAATCGAGGGTCAACTCCTCAAATCGGGCGATCTGTGTTTCGACGCTCATGATACGCGGGTCCAAACGTCCGAACTGCGCGGAGTAGACCTCTATGATAGCCCGCCCAACGAGAGCAACGCCCAGGACCCTACCGTTGCGTCACCACGACCGGGCCTGCATAACCCCAATGGCATCAACGGTCGGACGCCCCCACAGCCAACCTCACCCCGGCGCCTCTTCGAACCCCACCGTCCTCCGGTGCCTTCGTGGACACCGTGCCTTATAATTTTGATGTGGGGGCTGTGCCCGAAGCGGACCGTCGTCCGTCCAAAGGTGTAGAACGCGAGCGCGGGAAATCCTCGCAGTAGAGCATCCCTCCCGCACGGTCTGAGGAGACGACCTAATGGAGCACAAACATAAGTCCGGCCTGCTTAGTGAATTCGGAGAGCGCAAGCTGCTCTCGTTCACCCTGGTTCTTTTCACATTGGCCATCGGCATCGTGCTGGGCACATTGATCTCCGGCGACGCCGGCGCGGCCCGCGAAGGCAAGGCGGCTCCGGACGCCACGCTGCTTACCGTTCCCGATCCGGTGCCGGTGGAGAACGAGTTCTCCCGAATCGCCAAGACCATCCGGCCCTCGGTCGTCCACATCAAGGTCGAAACCCTGCCCCAGAAAATAGAAGCCGGCCAGCAGGGCGAGCGCAACCTCGGCGACGAGATGTTCCGGCGCTTTTTCGGGCTTCCCGAAGGCCGTCCTGGGCCCGGCCCGGCGCCGTTCCGCCGTCCCGGTGAGGGCTCCGGCGTCATCGTCGACCCCAACGGCTACATCATCACTAATCACCACGTCGTCCAACACGCCGACCGCATTCGCGTACGGTTGTTCAACAACGGCTCGGGCGGCGATGAGGAGTTAATTGAAGGCGAGTTGATCGGCGCCGATCCGGAAACCGACCTGGCCGTCATCAAGATTGACGCGGGCCGTACTCTCAAGGCCGCTCCGATCGGCAACTCCGACGCTGTGACGGTAGGCGACTGGGCCATTGCCGTCGGCTCACCCTTCGGGTACGAAGAGACGGTGACCGTGGGCATCATCAGTGCCAAGTCGCGCGAGGTCGGTGCACAAAAGAGCTTCCAGCGCTTCCTGCAGACCGACGCCGCGATCAATCCCGGCAACAGCGGCGGCCCGTTGCTCAATATCCGCGGCGAGGTGATCGGCATCAACACCGCCATCGTCTCCCGCAGCGGCGGCTCGGAGGGTTTGGGCTTCTCGATGCCCTCGAACACGGCCGTCAAGGTCTACAACCAGATCATCCAACACGGCAAGGTCACGCGGGGCTCCATCGGTGTCAGTTTCCGCGCCGACCAGCCGGCGGCCCTCCTCCGGTCGTATGGAGCCCAAGATGGCGGCGTGTTGGTCACCGAGATCCACGGCGGGGGCCCGGCGGACAAAGCCGGCATGAAGGCCGAAGACGTAATCGTCGAGATCGGTGGCGAAACGATCCGCGACGGCGACAAGTTGATCGAAACCGTGGCTTCGAAAAACGTGGGCGACACGGTTCCGATCGCCGTCATGCGCGACGGTAAGCGCGTCATGCTCGATGTCGAGATTGCCGACCGCGCCGTCCTGTTCGCCAAGGAACTTGGCTACGTCACGCCCGAG
>JAKZVK010000759.1:0-10618 GCA_047516085.1 Bryobacterales bacterium | reverse complement strand
GGCTAGGATTGTGACGCCCTTCCGGGCTCGGGCCTGTGGTTGGACGCGTCCGCTTGCGCCAAGAGGCAACCGCGGATTCCCATCCGCGGCTCGGTTGCGCTGCGGCGTGCAGTTGCGGCGGACCGGAGCTTCAAGCGATCGTTAGAATCCTTACGTACGGATTTGGGGTCCGAGCCGGCAATCCGCCCGACCCAGGAGACCTTCAAGCTGACCAAGTCCACCAATGGGCACTCGACTGTAGCTGGCAGGATTTGGCAGGATCTGTCAGGATTTGGCGCGGTTTTCGGGGCGACTGTAAAGATTGTTTATGTTCTTCCCCCATGGGTCATCTCGTACGGGACCGGTGCGGATCGGCGACCTCGTTTGGGATTGTGGTATTCCACCAGGCCTATCCCGTGATGCTCGTCATCCGCACGTCCGACGGCGACATCCGTTGGATGGATGTGAGTGATCACCTGAGGGAGAAAAGCAAAGGCCGCAAGACCCCCGTCCGCCAAATCGTCTTTGACGGCTAGCCCTTCACGGCCCTCAACCTGCAACTCATGCGCGACAGGGTGCTTCCCCCGCGGGCGTGAGGGCGTGGCGGACCGGTGGACGGCGAGGGCCAGGCCTGCTCGGGGTGGTGACGCTGCGGCTCCACGCCCGAGAGCATCCCGTCCTACATCAAGGGAACTCCGCCAGCCTACCCCCCGATTTCGTAGACCTGGTCGGTTGTGCGCGCGACCTGTGCGATCGCGGCGACTTCGTGGACCCGCAGGATATGCGCCCCGCCCAGAATCGCCAGCGTCGAGGCGGCGGCGGCCCCGTATAGACGATCAGACTCCGTGGCTCGCACCGAGCCGGTCAGAAAGACCTTGCGCGAAGGGCTGACCAGGATCGGCTGTTGCAGCGCCGCGAGCCGATCGAGCTGGGCCAGGATCTTAAAGTTCTCGAGTCCTCGCTTGCCCAACTCGAGCCCCGGGTCGACCACGATGCGGCGCCGGTCGATGCCGGCCCCGCGGGCGCGGGCGACGCTCGATTCCAACTCGCGACCCACCGTTCCCATCAGGTCGTGCAGCGGGGGCAGCTTGTTCCACGTATCCGGCCTGCCCCGCATGTGCGTCACGATCAGACCCGTGTCGGACTCATTGACCACCCGGGCGACTCGTGGGTCAAACGAAAGTCCACTCACGTCGTTGATGATCTGAACACCCAGATCAACCGCACGCTCCGCCGTCGCCGCGTTGTAGGTGTTGATCGAGAGCGGGACGTCGAGATTGTGCCGCAGCTTGCGTAACACGGGCACCAGCGCCCGCAACTCTTCGTCGTCGGAGACCCGCTGCTCGCCCACGCGAATCGGGTCGGCGTTGACCTCGACCAGATCCGCGCCTTCCTGCTGCATCTTCAGGGCGCGGTCGAGCACGGCGTCGGGGTCGGCGCGTTGTTCGCCGCTGTGGAGGTCGAGCACGCCCATGACTAGGGTCCGCGTGCCCAGCGTAATGTGCTGGTCCTGGACGAGCCAGTCGTAGCGGCGGCGCACCGGCGTCATGCGCGGAACTCCGTTCGCTGGACGGCGTAGCGGTCCAGCTTCTCGCGGTCGACGCGATAGCCCATGCCGGGGCCTTCGGGAAGATGAATGAAACCGTTGGCGTCGATTGTAATGAGCGGGTCAACCACGTCGTCCTCGTACCAACGCTTTGACGCCTCGACATCGGTTGGGTAATTGAAGGCCGGCAGCGTTGCCAGGTGCAGGCCTTGCGCCGAGGCGATGCCCAACTCGGGCATGGTGCCCAGCCAGATCCCCAGGCCCGCTTCGGCGGCGCGCCGGTACATCGCCCGCGCGGCGCTCAACCCGCCGACCCTTTGCACTTTGATGTTGATAATCTTCACCGACCCAAGCTCGATCATCTTATCCAGCGCCGCTTGACTCTCGGCGGATTCGTCGGCACACACCGGCGTCTTGACGTTCCGTTGCAATTCGGCCATCTCTTCCAGCGCCTGCGCCGGGAACGGTTGCTCGAACATCATCAGGCCGAACCGGTCGAGTTCCTTGAACACCGACAAGTGGTCGAGAGTGTAGGCGGTGTTGGCATCCACCATCAGGGCCAGGTCGCCGAATCGCTGGCGGATGGCAGCGATCGGTTCCACGTCCCAGCCGGGCTGGATCTTGATCTTGACACGACGGTACCCCTCGCGTTGGTAGCGCTCCACCCGCTCGAGCAGCTCGTCGATCGTGTCGAAGATTCCGATCGCCACGCCGGACTCGATCGGCCGCGGCTCCGAACCCAGCATGCGCCAGAGCGGTTCGCCCGCTTCGTGGCAGGCAAGGTCCCACGACGCGCCTTCGAGCGCAGCGCGCGCGAACGCCTCGCCGGGGATTTGTTCAAGCGCCGGACCCACGTTCTCGGGTCGCTCGAAATCAGACTCGATCCACAGCGGGATCAGCCCCTCCTCCAGTCGCTGCCAACTCGACTCGGCGGTCTCGGCTGAGTACGCGCCGCCCGGCAACGGCCCCGCCTCGCCGTAACCCGTGTGCGCGCCTCGCCGGATCTCGACGATCGTGCTGATACGGTCTGCCGCTACGCCGTTCGAAATGCGAAATGGCTCCTCGAACGGGATCGAGACTTTCCAAAGTGTGATTGTCGTTGTCATGAATCAGCCGTACTCGAATCCCGCGGTTGCAAATTGCTGACACTCGCCAATCCCGCTCTGCAACTTGGAGCAGGAGCCGGTCGTGCGCGCCATGCGCACAAGTCGCCGCTTCGCCTCGAATCCAAGAGCCTCCGCCAGGGTTTTGACTTCCTGATTATCGGGTAGCAGGTCCCAGAAGACCGGCTCCCCCGGGTGCCGGCTCAGCAGAAAACGAATCAGCCGACCGGCGTCCACGGTTTGCTCGGCCACACAGGGGCCCAGAAAGCGGGCGTTCGAGCCGGGCCGCGACATCAAATAGGCTCCGGGCAGCGTCCATGTTTGGCCATAGCGGTCGGCAAGCAGGCCCAGCAGCGCTGCGCGATCGACACCGAATGCTTGGCGGTCCAGCGCAGCGATCTCTGCCACGCTGGTCAACGGCGACGGGCCCGTCCCAGGCGCTTCGATACCCCCCTGTGATTCCGCGACCGTCCCCCAGCGCTCGATCGGCGCCTCATCCTCGAATCCCAAGTCCAGATAGAGCGGCCGCCCCATATCGGTGGCATCCAGCTTGACACAGCCGACGCCCCGTGCCTCGGTGAATGCGAGCGCATGCTTCATCAGCGACCGCGCAATGCCGCGGCGGCGGAACTCGGGCAGCACCAGCACCATGCCGATCCAAGCCAGGTCCGTGCCGTAGCACACCGCGGTCGTCGCACCCGCGACCGTCCCGTCCACCTCGTAGACCCAGCATCCTTCCGGCTCGACGTCCAGTACGGTCGCCCAGTCCTGCTCGGTCTGATTCCAGCCGGCGGACTCCTTGAGGCGCATCCCGGCGGGGATGTCGTCCTTCGTCACGCGGCGAATCATGGCGTGCCGTATTTCTTCTGGTAGAAGTAAAAGCCCAGGATGGCCAGCAGCGCGATGGCACCGGTCACGGCCATAGCAACATAATTGCGATCGTAGAGTTGCGAACCGATTACCGTGCTGAACAGCAAGGCCGGTGTCCGCGCTAGCCCCGAGATCACCACAAACTCCCCCAGCCGCAGTTGCGTGAGCCCCGCTCCGTACGACATCGCATCCTTCGGCATGCCGGGAATCAGAAACAGCACAAACAGCGCCGACTTGCCCTTCCGCGACTGGAACGCTCCGTCGATCCGCTCCAGGCGTTTGGCACCCAACAGCTTCTCCATGACCGGCCGTCCGACCAGCCGGGCGAACGAATAGTTGAACCCCGACCCCAGCATGATGCCGACGACCGAGTAGACGAAGCCCAGCCAAGCCCCGAAAACGTACCCAGCGGCAACCTGGGTGATCTCGCCCGGCACGGCGAAGATCACGACCTGCACGAACTGGAGGCCGATGCAAACCAGCGGCCCCAAGCTGCCTTCTTGCCGCAGGGTCTCGACGAGTTGCTCGTGGTCGCTCAGACGCGAGATCAGGCCGTACTTCCAGGCGGTGTAAACCAGCAGCCCGAGGGCTACGGTGGCGGCGATCGCCGTCAGAGTCCGTGTGCGCAAAGCGATTTCGTATTCTAGCGCGACCCTCCCTTACCAACCCGTATCTCAGCGAACTCAAGCAGACCGAGCTTGTCGCCCGTAGCGCGGATCTCGGTTTTGAGATCCGCAGCTTTGAATTCTGGAGCAGCCGAGCGCCCGGCCCGCCCGAACCGAGCCCCGAACGTCAGTGCGGGGAGGGGATGCCACAGGGCCCGCTCACCCCCAGAATCCGACGCCGATCCCCCATTCAACCCACGCCTTCAACCCGCGGTAGCACCAAAAGCAGTGGCAGCACAAGTACCAACAGGCGTAGGGTGATAGTGCCCATGCGGCTGGCTCCCACGATCGGTCTACTGCTCGCTGCCGCCGCCCTCGCCCAACAAACACCGCCTCCGCAACCATCGGAACTCGTTATTCGCACCGAGACAGCGCTGATCGAGGTCGAGGTTCGCGTCACCGGCCGAAAGGGCAAGCCCGTCACCGATCTCGAAAGGCACGACTTCACGCTTCTCGAAAACGGTGAGCGCCAAGAGATCGGCACCTTCGAGTTCGTTCCGAATCGAACTCGAACTTCGGTCGAGGCTTCGGCCGGGGCGTCACAACCATCGAAACCAGCCCAACCCTCGCCCGTCGAAGGACCGCCGCGCAACACGACCTGGGTCTATATCGCCAGCCGCATTGGAGCGCCACAACGCAAAGACACCCATCGCGCCATCAAGAGCTTCATCGAGACCGATCTCCAACCCGGCATGCAGGTTTCGCTGCAAGGGCTTCCCTTCACCCCCGACAAGCGACGCTTGCTCGACATGGTTGACAAGATGCTCCATCAAGGGGGGCGCGATGGAATTCCGTCCTTTGTCGAACTTGCCACGGCGCGAATCGATGAGGAAGTGGCGAATCTCACGAAATTCACCGGCGTCACTTCGCCTGTGTCCCTTTCGACCGCCCCGCTGATGGCACACACGCAACGCGTCCATCTGGAGCGGACCTTGATCGAGGGCTACACGAGCCTTGTCAATCAACTCAGTGTCTTTCCGGGGAAGAAGATCCTGGTCCTGTTTTCGCGTGGCCTGCGGTTTGACCGGGAGAACGCCGTGTATCTGGAGCAGTTCGAGGCGGCGGCGATGCGTGGGCGCGTCACCTTGCATGCAATTGATGTTCGAGGCTTGGTGGCGATGGTTCGCGGCGGCGCCGTGAGTGACAGCTTTAAAGTCGAGTCGCCGACCTCCGACAGCACCTTCGGCGGGCTGGGCCTGCCGGCCTTCCTCGACCCCACTCTCGCCGACAAACGCCGCGCTCTGGAGCGCTTGCTGTATTCGAACGCATCGCACCGGGAGATTCCGCTCCGCGTCGGCTACGAGTTTTTCCGGGGAGAGAACGGCAGAGCGACCGTTGCCTATTGCGTAGGGATCGAGTCGCGATTCATTCCGGCCAAGATGACCAAGAAGGGCATGCAGATGGAGCTCGTGATGCTGATGTCCGCCGCGCCGGAGGACAAGTTCCGCCTGTCCGTCTTCGACGACCAGACTGTGCAGTTAACGCTCAAGCCCGATGAATTCAAGCGCATGCAGGCCGATGACAGCGCCATGCTACAGTTCCCTTCGACGCTCAGCTTGGCCCCGGGAAAGTACAGATGGAGAATCGTCGTGCGTGACGAGGCCGGAGGCAAGGCGGGCACCTTTCAGTCGACCGTCGAGGTTCCCGATTTTCAGGGGACGACTTCACCCAGCTCGCTGTTGCTGACCGAGCGGATGGTCACGACGAGCCCCGACACCGACGATGAAGAGGCCGAAGAGGAAGCGCGGGGTATTGAGATTGACCGCATGCGGTTCCATGCGCAACCAGCCAATGTCTTTCGACACGGTGGGTCGATCTACATGGTGTACGGCCTCTACAACGTTCCTGACGAGTTCTTGCAGTCGCCGCCGGCGCCTCGCGTGTTCCTCTTGCAAGGTGAGATGCAGATTGACAGCCCGCCCTTCCGTAGCTACGAGGTGTTTCCGTCGAAGGAGCGGAAAGAGTTGCACTACGTCGCGACGCTCGACACGGGTTCGTTAGAACCCGGCTTGTACAAGCTCGTCGTCCCGCTGCCCGATGGGCAGAACGCCATCTTTCGGGACTTCACGGTGAAGAAGTAAGCGGTGACGAGGGGCAATATGTTCGCGAAGGCCGATCCGTGAAACGCCACACTACGGCAGCTTGTCCTTGCATTCCTGTGCCGCGGCGCGCACTTCCTCCACAGGAAGGACCGGCCCCTCGCTGATGCCCGGGCACACCCGGCCGACCTTCTTCCATGCGCGGCGCCCGGCAACGTTCTCGGGCCAGAAGGGGAAGGCGCGGCATTGCAGCGGTTTGACCTCGTGGATCGAACAGCCGCCTTCGAGCAGGAAGTGGCACGATTTGTCGGCAGGCGTGGTGAGCTGCAGGTCGCCGTCCGCGTCCGTCTCACACAGCGTGGTCAGGAATTGTTCGGTGGTCTGCCCCAGGTCGGCGGCGATGCGTTGTGCGTCGCCCTCGGTGAGATAGACCTCGCCGGACTGCGTGCAACATTCGATGCAGCCGCGCTGGCACTCGAAGTGGAAGTCGACGTTCCCGATTTGGACAAGACTGCTCATCGCGGGTCAGGGTTTGGTGATCAGCCGGCCGCTGCCTTGCCGGAGGCGGCGAGATCTGAGGTCAGGGGCTTCTCCATGACCCAACCACCGGAGGCATTCGAGTAGTACCGCTCGATGAAGCCCACCCGGCGAAACCCCAGCTTTCGGTACAACTCCTGGGCGCCGCGGCTGTACTCGGGGGTCTCGAGTCGCAGGCCTTCGGCTCCCAGGCAGGCCAGGCGTTCCTCCGCCGCACGCATCAGCGATGTGCCGATCCCCTGGCGCCGGAATCGCGACAACACATCGAGACTGACGATGTGGCCCAGTTTCGGCTCGAGCTTCGAAGCGATCACAAAGCCCACAATGCCTTCGTGCTCGACCTCGGCTACCAACGCGAAGCCCGCGCCGCCGCGCATCATCGTACGAAGTTGATTGACGGCACAGGCGATTTCGGGTGGGAAGCACTCGCGATCGATCTCCGACAGCCGCGGCAAGTCCGTGGGCGTGTAGTCACGAAGGCGAAGTGCATTAGCAACTGCCACGGCGTCTACTCTCAAGTCAGCTCGAACTTCGAATCGCCACTCAGAGCCGCAGGCGTGAGCCTGCGATGAGATGCTGGGCCCAACGAGGGTTTCGCTAGGAGGCGATCGGGGGAACGAATCGAATGCTCGATGCAGCTCAACGCAGGCTCACGCCTGCGGCTCTGAGTGGCAGGTCGCGGCGGCCCGCTTCTTTCCAGCATGCTGGTCGAGTCCCAACCCCCTACTCGACATCGTACACGTGGATGCTCGTCGTGATCTCCTCGCGCGGGAGTAGAGATGACCAATAAGCCACGACCTCCTGGACTCGCGGCCGACCCTCGCCGAAGCCGGTTGCCGTGGGCGGGCCGTTAAGCACGAGTGGGATCAGCTCGCGGGTGAAGCGATCGACCGCCGCGCGGTCCTGTCCCCGTACGCCGATGCGTATCTGCACTTCAGGTGGGTCGGCACTCGGCACCGCCGCTGGACCGTGGCACGCGCCCGCCCCTAGATACTCCGTGTGGATCTTGTCGAAAGCCAGCCCGAGGTCTCCCAGCCTTTTTCTTACGATGCGGTCGGCCGCTTGGGCCTTCGCCACCGCGTCCGGCCAGCTATACACTAGCGTTCCCAGCGCCTTCCACCCCGCCGAGTAGGTGATCGACGCCTTGAGCGTGGGTGGTCTCTCCCGGCCGCGAACATTACTGACCATCACTCGGTCCGGCCCCTCGTCTTCGAGCCGGATGGTCGTGAAGTCCGCAACGCAATCCGGCGTGATGTAGTCACGCGGATCGCCCAACTCGTAGAGAAGCTGCTCCTTCACGACGGCGGAGTTGACCCGTCCGCCCGTGCCTTCGTGCTTGGTGATGCAAAAGCGGCCATCAGGGTAGGCCTCGGCGATCGGGAAGCCGATGTTGGCGAGGTCGGGGATCGATTGCCAGTCGAGTTGGCAGTTGCCGCCCGTCGCTTGTGCGCCGCACTCGAGGATGTGTCCGGCGACGGTACCGGCGGCCAGCCGATCCCAATCTTCTTCACCCCAGCCGAACTCGTGAACCATCGGCGCCAACGTCAGCGCTGTGTCGGTCGAGCGCCCGGCGATCACCACCTGTGCCCCGGTCTTGAGCGCTTCCACGAGCGGAAATGCGCCCAGATAGACGTTGGCGCTGAGAATATCCGGCCTTACCGCCTCGATTGGCCGGCCCGAATCCATGTCATCGAACCCAACGCCGCGGGCGAGCATCTCGTCGAGACGGTCGAAGATGTCATCACCGGTGACGACGGCCACCTTCGCGCCCCGCAGGCCCTGCGAGCGAGCCGCCTCCACGACCGCCTGGGCGCAGCCGACAGGGTTGACGCCCCCCGCGTTCGAGATGACGCGAACGCCCTTTTCAAGGAGTTGCGGAAACAGCCGCCCGGTAAGCGCAACAAAGTCGCGGGCGTAGCCTTGCGAGGGGTCGCGCGATTTCTGCTTCTGCAGGATCGACATCGTCACCTCGGCCAGATAGTCGAGGACGAGGTAGTCGATCGGCCCCTGTT
Organism: Bryobacterales bacterium; assembly: GCA_047516085.1. Classification (GTDB taxonomy): domain Bacteria; phylum Acidobacteriota; class Terriglobia; order Bryobacterales; family UBA6623; genus JAKZVK01. The sequence continues at coordinate 1,867 of JAKZVK010000759.1, read as the reverse complement.
CGACCTGCCGGACCGGGGCTTCGAGCCAATCGCCCCAGAAGCCCTGCCCGTTCCCAATGCGGATGGAGGGTTTCATGCGGGCTTGGGCCGGCGCCGCCTACGAACTATTCGCCCAGGAGGTCGAACGTCGTCGTGCCGCGTTGCCGAACCTTCTCGTAGGCCTTGACCCACTCGGTGTGCGCCGGGTGATCCGCATAGACCGACAGCGCGTCTTCGTCGTCAAGCTCCATGCAGGCGCCGTACTCGCGGACTCTCTTTTCACCTTCGGAATTGTAGGCATTGAAGGGCCGGCGCAGCTTCCCCCGCCAAACTTTACTCAGCCCGGGAATCTTGTCGGGTAGTTCGTCAGACGCCTTGTTGAAGGCAGTCCAGTCGTCTTGGGTCGCCTCGGCGATGGGCGTGAAATAGAAGCAATGCATCAGTTTCTTGTCGCCCGCCGTGGCGATGCCGCTTAGCAGACCGGCGACCGTGAACAGAAAACCGAATTGAACAAGTTTACGGATCATCAGGTGATCACTCCTTGCAGCGTAGTGCCGGCTCCCTGGGAGGGGAACCGTGGACAACCATTGTATCAACTCGGCTGTAACGGCGAGGGCCGCCGCGGCCCTCAGGCTTGCTGTACCGCCGCAGCCGGGCTTTCAACCCGCGGATGCTCGGCCAACCAGCGCTCGGCATCGATTGCCGCCATGCAGCCCGTGCCCGCCGCGGTGACGGCCTGGCGGTACACGTGGTCCTGCGCGTCGCCCGAAGCGAACACGCCTTCGATGTTGGTGTACGTGGAATTGGGCGCGGTCCGTATATAGCCGACGTCATCCATGTCCAACCAGCCCTGAAAAACCCCAGTGTTCGGCTTGTGGCCGATGGCGAGAAAGAACCCTCCCACGTCGAGCCGGGACGTCTCGCCGGTCTTCACGTTCTTAAGCATCACGGCCTCGACTTCCTTTTCACCCAGCACGTCTTCGACGACCGTGTTCCACACGAAGTGGATCTTCTCGCTGTCGCGGGCGCGCTCTTGCATGATCTTCGAGGCGCGCAGCTTGTCGCGCCGGTGGATCAGATGCACTTCGGTGGCGAAGCGCGTCAAGAACAACGCCTCCTCCATCGCCGTGTCGCCCCCGCCGACCACCGCCAGCTTCATGTCGCGGAAGAACGCGCCGTCGCACGTCGCGCAAGCCGACACCCCGTGACCCAAGAGGCGCTTCTCGTTTTCGAGACCGAGATACTGCGCGGACGCACCGGTCGAGACGATCACCGCATCGGCGACGAATGGTTTCGTGCCGTCGACCAGCAACCGAAACGGACGCTGCGAAAAGTCCACGTCAGTGACCGTTCCGTAGCGAATGTCGGTCCCGAAGCGAGCCGCCTGGGCCTCGAACTTCTCCATCATCTCGGGCCCCATGATGCCGTCGGGGAAGCCGGGGTAGTTCTCGACGTCCGTCGTCGTGACGAGCTGACCGCCGGGCTCGGGCCCCTGGAACAGAAGAGGTTCGAGGTTCGCGCGAGCCGAATAAAGTGCCGCGGTGAATCCCGCCGGCCCGGCGCCGACGATAATAATCGCGCGGTGCTCGGCTGCGGAGAAGTCGACTTTATCGAACGCGGAGAGGTCGGGCCGTTTGGAACCCGCGTCGCCGTCGGTTTGGCTCATGGCGTCGTTATCCCTACTGTGTTCAGTTTCAAGATTGGGCTGGTTGGCCCATGGCTGGACCCTCCAGACAGTCTACGGGATGCCTAGCAGTTGGGCCAGTTCGCTCAGAGGCGGATTGCCGTGATACGAACCGTCGATGTCAAACGTGGGGACGCGGCGCTTGCCATCGTTGTGTTTCATGACCAGCTCGGCCGCTTCGTCGCTCTTGTCGATGTTGATCTC
>JAKZVK010000758.1:0-2600 GCA_047516085.1 Bryobacterales bacterium | reverse complement strand
CGAGATCGACATGGTGGGCACGAGCGTGGCGTTCCAGGAGGGCCATCGCATCCGTGTGCAGATCGCGAGCAGCCATTTCCCGCAGTTCGACCGCAACCCGAACACCGGCGAGCCGTTCGGCACCGACGCGTCGGTCAAGATTGCGCACCACACGATCCATCACACCAGCGCTCGGCCGTCGCATATCGTGCTGCCGATTGTGAAATAGGGGGAAGCGGCCAGGCTGGGAAGTGGCTGAAGCCGGCGGGGGAAGCACATTCAAACGTCCTTCCAGCGCAGCCTCTGCGGTCGTAAACGGTCGGTCTACCACGCGCTTCGCACGAAAGCCGCTTGAAGGCGACTGTCTCGGCGTCGAGGCAACGGGGGGGCTGGCCAAGCTCGGAATCTGAAACGCTAGCGGGTCGTGTCAGATCAGCGAGATCTGCCGTATATATGAAGTAGATGCCACCGCTGCCCCCTTCAACCACACGAGTCGCATCCGACGGTAGGATCGTGGTCCCTGCCCGCTTCCGAAAAGCGCTGGGCATCAAGCCGGGCGACGAAGTGGTGCTGCAGTTGGAGGAGGACGGGTTGCGCATGTATTCTCGCGCGGAGGCTCTGCGCCGTCTGCAGGATCGGGTGGCAGAGGTGGTTCCTCGATGCACGTCGCTCGTCAAAGAACTCATTCGAGAACGCCGCGATCAGGCTCGAAGCTGAGCGCCTATGTCCTCGGCGCATCAAACAGAGCGTTCGAAGCCAACGGGGGCCTGCGACTCAACGCAGGATCGAATCTCCTCGGCACTAACTAAGCGGCAAGGTCTTGCCAAGCTCTTGGGCGGTCTCGACGTACCCGAGGATCGCCTCCTGGGTCATCTCGGTTACCTCCCGGAGCGTCTTCCCGTAGGTCGAGAGATCATTCAGAAGGGGAACATAGCTGACCCAAACCTCGGATTCCGGGTCCCACTCCAGCCGGATATCCAAACGCGGACTCTTAGAGGGCATTCGATTCGAGTACAGCAACCGGCCTTTCGTTCGCCGCCCGGGAAGTTTGCGCGGAACCGAACCGGCCTAGCCAGCGGCGCCTGACGTTGTGGGGTTGCCCACATGCTTCCGTAAGAGCAGATTGGTCACAACGAGAACCACCGACATCGCGGGCAGCAGGAGCAAGGCGGTGCCCAGGTCCGAGCGGTCGGCGATCCAGCCGATGATGGGCGAGCTGACCGCCAGGCCGATCCACCCCGAAGTGATGACGATGCCCATGGCGGTGGCGGTCATGCGGCGGAACAAGTTGCCTACGACGCCGAGAGTCGTGGGGAAGACCGGCGCCATCGCCAGCCCGGCGCAGAAAACGGCGATAGCCGCGATCATCGGCTCACCCGTGCGGAGCATAGCGAAGGTGGTCACCGTCATCGCAACAGAGGTCCACAGCATCACCTTTAGCTCGCTGACACCCAGCAGGATGCGCGAGACGACCAGCCGCCCCACGAGCAAGCCCAGAGCGAATCCGAATGCCAAGATGTTCTGCGCGAAGTTCTCCGCGACGCCCTGCGACACCAAGTAAGAGACCAGCCAGTTAAAGACGCCGACCTCGCACGCCACGTAGAGAAACAGTGTGAGAGCCAGCAAGTAGAGCGCCGGCTGGTGCAGCAGAGCACCCGCCTCGGAGAGCACGAACCCGCGTTCGCCCGTTGGCGGCGGCATCGCGGTGAAGATGTGCACCAGCAACGTTACGCCGCTGATCGCGGCCAAGAAGAGACAGAGCGCGTGGGCGGTGCCGAGGGCCGGAATGTTGGCGGCCAGGAACGGCGTGGCCAGCCCCCCGAGCCCGAAGAAAAGATTGAGAAAGTTGAGCACCGACGATCGCTTCTCTTCCGCCACGTCGCTGACAAGCGCGTTCGAACCGGTGACCAGAACGCCGCCGCCCAAGCCGAGAAGGAACATGGCGGCGAGCAAGGTCGGGTAGCTCTCGGCCAGGGTCAGTCCGATCAAGGCCGCCGTGATGCCTGCCAGGCCGCCGACGAGTCCCGCCTTCTTGCCGCGGTTGTCGACAATCGGGCCGACCGACACCGAGGCGATGATGAGGCCGAGCGCCTGGGCTGTCGCGACGTAGCCGAATTGGGCTTCGTCGAGCCCGTAAAGCCTGCCCAGTTCGGGCAGGATCGTGCCGAGCAGGGCGGCGATCGATCCATAGACGTAGATCGCCAGGATGATCGCCGGAATGAGCCGCGATTTCGAATAGGAGGTTTCGCTCATGGGAGGTATGCCACCGCCTACGGAGGTGCGCCCGCACGGGTGCGCCCGCGGATCTATGGTCGGACACTAGTGTAGCGAAGCGGCGCCGTCGCGCCGTCAACCTCGCGACGTTTGGAAGCAATCGTAGGGGCGGGCCCCCGTGCCCGCCCGCGCTCGCGGTGATGACGCCTTCCCGTTTCTGCGTGAATGCTCGACAGCGATCCGCGGGTGGGCGCGGGGGCCCGCCCCTACAACGGAAGCCTCGCAATTGCCCTGGCGCTACGCGAAGCGGTGCTTGCCGGACTGCTGGTCCCAGTATACTTTTTTCTCTTTGCGGTAGGCCATGGTGGCGAGGTTGCCGGTGACCGCGGCCTCGTGGCCGGTCTGTG
>JAKZVK010000757.1:0-3173 GCA_047516085.1 Bryobacterales bacterium | reverse complement strand
TGTGTCTACGTCGTTCGCTAGGACGAAGCAGTAGAGGCGTCGGCCTCGCGTGCGTCGCTCACCTAGCGGCTCGGGCCGTACGACTCCCGCATCTTCTCGATGTGCTGCTGAATCCGGGTCAGGCCTGCGCCAACAACTCGGGCGAGCGTCTTGTAGTTCGCGGCGATGTGTGCGTACTGCTCCGTCAAGAGCTCCACTTGCTCGGCCGGCTGCTGCAGCTGCGCCTGCAAGGTGGCGGCGTGCTACCTCGCGAAGTCGGTCACCAGTTGCGCGAGATCGGTGACCCGCGCGCTCAACATGTCCAGTTCCTCGGCGTGCTGCTGCTGATCAGCATGTGTCGTAAACGGTCGTTTGCGACATGAGGGCGGTGGCGCCGTCCGGCGTCAGCTTGGCCATGCGGTATCCGTTCTGCTCTCGAACAACGGCAGCCCGCTCGTGTTCCACAGCGGGGGGGGGAATGATGCCAAGTTGTTTCCGAATCACTACACTCCCTGTAGATTACGTGAGACGCCGATCCGGTTGTCCAGCCGTTCGATTTCGCGGTGGATCAGGTCGAGATTGGAGTCACGCACCGTCGGCAGTTGAAACCGCGCTTGCCGAATCGCGTCGTAGTTCAAATCGGCGACAACCAGTTCCTCCTCCGCGCCGGCCATCGACAGCACCTTGCCGTGCGCATCAACGATGCGGCTATTGCCCCAGTAATTCTCGCCATCGCGGCTGCCGCAGTGGTTGGCCATCACTACCGGCATCCCGTACATCATGCCGTAGAACGACAGCGCCGTCTCCCAGGCCCGGGGGTTGGAAAATTCGATTCCGACCGCCGTACGTGAGGACGCGATGGGTACGATCAAGAACGTCGCCCCAGCCAACGCCGCGAGATAGACGAGTGCCGGGTTCCACGCATCAGCGCAGATGAGCACGCCAGCTGCCCAGGGCGGTTCGTGGGTGAAAACATCCATGAACCGCCCATTAGCAAAGTACTTGGCCTCCTCGAGGTTGCCGTAGGTCGCGAGGTTGAGCTTGCGGTGAACGAACGTCACCTTGCCCCGCCGCAGCGCGACGGCGGAGTTGTGAAACTGCACGGCCCAGCCTTCTTCGACGAAGCCGGCGACCACAGTCATGTCGCCGGCCGACTCTGCCAGTGTCAGCAACCGTGGATCGTCCCGAGCGATCGCGAGGTCGGGCGTGCGCGACCTTACCTGATAGCCCGTCAACGAGAGTTCCGGAAACACAAGCACATCGACGTTCCGCTGCCGGGCCAATTTCACGTAGTGGATGTGCTTCGCGAGGTTCTCGGTGATATCGGCCTCGGTGGGGTCAATTTGCGCCGCGGCCACGCGCAGCACGGACGACTTGAGCTGACTTGAATCCATCAACCGTTTCCTACCGCACAGTGACCCCGAACAACAGAGACGCTCCGCAGCTACGGGCCGGAGGTGATCCGATCGTCAGCCCACGTACCCGCATGGGCAAGGATCATGTCGGCATCCTCGAACTGGTCTCGCAGGATATCTTCGTAGATGGCTTGCTCCTGCCTGCGGGTGAAGGGACCGTGTTCGCCCGAGGCCGTCGCGAGTGCCTCCTGGAGCACGTCCACGGTTCCGGTGCCCTCGTCGAACTGCGCTTTCTTGCGCCAGACGAGATCCTCCGGCAAGAGGTCCTCGCAGGCCGTCCGCAAGATCCACTTCTCTGTGGTCGCCCCGTCCGATCCCGTGCGCAGCTTCAACAAGGCCGGAATAGACTGCGCGAAGTCAATGAGATCTCGATCGAGGAACGGCGTTCTGGCTTCGAGCCCCTGCGCCATGGTAATGCGGTCGACGCGCTGCAGGTTGATGTTGTGCATCGACATCAGCGACCGCGTCAGCTCATCGGCCAACTGGCGCGGCGCCGATGCGTACGCGTGGTGATAGCCGTATCCGGCAAACAGTTCGTCGGCGCCTTCTCCGGTGAGTACCGCCTTGACGTGCTGGCGGGCGAGCATCGCGGCGAAGTGCGTCGGCACCGCGCTGCGGACCAAGTCGACATCCGCGCTCTCCAGATGATAAATCACCATCGGCAGCGCGTCGGCCAGATCCTGTGCCGTAAACTCCCGCTCGAAGTGGTTCGAGTCGATGTGTTCGGCCACGCGTCGGGCTGCGGCAAGATCGGGGCTGCCCCTGAGGCCGACCGAAAAGGTCTTGAGCCGCTGCCCACTCGCCTTCGCCGCCAGGGCCGCAATAAGCGACGAATCGAGTCCACCGGAGAGAAACGATCCCACCTCCACGTCGGCAACCATCCACTTGCGGACCGCGTCTTCGAGCACCAGGCGTAGTTCGCGGATGACGGCTGCGAGGTCAAAACCCGGTTCCGGTTCGGCGGCGCCCTGCGGAATCCGGAACCAGCGCCGCATCCCGTCGAGGCTGTCGAACAGGGCGCCCGGTGCAATCGCCTGAATCTCGCTGAGGCCGAGTCCATCGTAGGCTTTGAGCTCAGAGGCGAAAGCCAGCCCCTCGCCGAGCTTCGCTACGTACAGCGGCTTGATCCCGAGCGGATCCCGAGCCGCGATCACGCGCTGCGGCGTCGCCAGGACGAAGGCGAACATCCCGTCGAGTCTTGCAACCCACCGCATCTGACCGGAGCGGAAGAGGTGCAGGATGGTCTCGGAGTCGCTCCGGGTTTCGAACGCGCTCTCGCCAAGAATCGCACGCAGATCGGCGTAGTTGTAGATCTCACCGTTGGCGACCAGGACGTTGTCGGCACTGAAGATCGGCTGCGACCCGTCAGACGGACCGATGATGGAGAGTCGGCAATGCGCCATGACCGCCGGGACGTTGGGGGCGCGGCAGACGCGCGTCTGGTCGGGGCCGCGGTGGCTGATCTTCTCAATCATCCGCCGCGCGAGCGCTGCGTCATCGATCTTCCAAAGACAGGCAAATCCACACATTTCTCAGCACTCCTGGCCGGTCTGGCCGCGGCGTTGTCGCACGAATCGTACCTGGCCCGCACGATGCCAGCCGATAGGATCTTCACCTGCCGATACGATACGACGCTGGGAGTCAATGCCATTCGTAGTTGACATTCGGTGACGACCTTCTGGTTTACGCCGCCGACTTCTTCATTCCTTCGATCTGTCGCGTGAATGCGACACGCAGCAAGGGCAGCGCTCGGAAGTTCTTGATGCGGCGCAGCCGCGG
>JAKZVK010000756.1:0-8548 GCA_047516085.1 Bryobacterales bacterium | reverse complement strand
GGAACGACTAACTCAGACGGTCCGCCCGCGGGACGGTAGACGATCGGCGTCGAGAAGCTATGCACCATGTCGGGCCGCTCGGTCTTCCAGGCCGTCTTGCCGTCGGCTTTGTTGATCGCAACGACGTAGGCGTCGATGTCTTGGTCGACGACCATCAGTAGCTTGTTGCCGTCGAGAACGGGTGACGCGCCCATGCCGTGGAAGTTCGTGAACGGCCCCATCGGCCGGCGCCAGCGCTCGTTTCCGTCAGGACCGTAGGAGAGCATGCCGAAGCCGCCGAAGAAGGCATACACGTTCTCGCCGTCGGTGACGGGGCTCGATGAGGCCTCGTCGTTCAAGTTGTGCATCTTTTCGAGCCGCCGGCTCGGCGCTTCCCGCCGCCACAGGATCCTGCCGGTCTCGCGGTCGAGGCAGAGCGTGAAGAGCTTCTCGTTCTCGTGAGAGGTCAAGAAGATGCGGTCGGCCGTGAACACAGGAGACGACTTGCCCATCGGTAGCGGGGTCTTCCAAACGACGTTTGTCTCAGGACCGAACTCGTCGGGGATGCCGCTCGTCTCGACAACGCCGAGGCCGTCGGGCCCGCGGAAACGGGTCCACTCGGCCGCTTGTAGGGAAGGCAAGACAAGGAACAGTGATAGAACGGGCAACAAGACTCGCATGAGGGTTCGGTTACTCCTTTTGGCCGAACGCATAGAGCGCCGACTCGGTGCGCACGTACAATCGCCGGTCGCCGATAGCGGGCGAAGCATAGACCGGCTCGTCCATGTCGTTGACGGTGAGCAGCTCCCACTCGCCGCCCGGTTTGACGACGCTGATCTTACCCGTCTCGCCGGCGAAGTACAGCTTGCCGTCCCCGGCCACGGGCGAAGCGTAGTATTTGTCGATGGCCCCGGTGAGGCGTCCCTGCTTAAGAACGGCGCCCGTCTCGGGATCGAGCGAAGTCAGGATACCGCCGTCCTTGATGATGTAGAAGACGCCGCCATAGAGCACCGGCGAAGGCACGACCGGCACGGCTCGCTCGTACTCCCATAGGACGTGCGTGTCGGTGAGATCGCCACGGGCATTGCCGGGCCTCACCGCCATCGTCGCGTTCCTTGCTGACCGTCGTGCCCGGTAAAACTTCCAGTCGCGGGCGCTGAGGAAACCATCATTGTCGAGGTCGATGGCGCGCCAGCTTCCGGTGGGCTTCCACTTCTCGGGCAGCTCGTCAGGCGAGATTTGTTTGTCCTGGTTAGCGTCAGCCTCCTTGGCCACCTCGGCGAACGGCGGGAACAACTTGCGCTGCGCCGGCTCGGCGCCGGGCGCCCAGCCCGTGGCATAGATCGTTTCGCCCGCCACGACGGCTGCCGGTTTGACCTGCCAGGTCATGCCCCGAACCCACCAAAGCTTCTCCCCGCTGTCGGCCGAGTAGGCGATCAACTGATAGGAGCCGGGGACGATGATCTGCGCAGCCCCGCCCCCGGGGCGAAAGACGCTGGTCGTCGAGAAACCATGCACGACTTCCGGCCGCGCCGTCTTCCAATCGACTTCACCGGTGTCCTTGTGGACGGCGAGCAGGTAGGCGTCTTCGTCCTGGTCGCAGGCAATGATGACTTTGTCGCCGACGACGATGGGCGATGCCGACATACCGTGCAGGTTGGTGAAGGGGCCGAGCGCAAGCCGCCAGCGCTCGTTGCCGTCGGGCCCGTAGGAGGCCAAGCCAAAATCGCCAAAGAACACGTAGGCGTTCTCGCCATCGGTGGCAGGACTCGCCGAGGCGGGGCTATTGAGCTTGTGTAGCTTCTCTTCGCGGCCTTGGACAATGTCGCGCCGCCAGAGAACTTTGCCCGATGCGCGGTCGAGGGCCAGCGTCCACAGCTTGCCCGCCTCATGCGCGGTCAAGAAGATATGGCGATCTGTGAGAACGGGAGACGACTTGCCGGCCGGCAGTGGTGTCTTCCAGATGACGGCTTCGTCAGGGCCGAAGTGGGTCGGCAGTCCCGGAGTATCGAAGACACCCGTTGCATTAGGGCCGCGGAAGCCCGGCCAGTCGGCGGCAGTTGACCAGGCTGTCGCGAGCAGAAAGCCGCCAACACAAAGCAACCGGGAGAGGTGCACTCGGGAGATCATAGACGAGTCCGCGCTTGCAGAAAACTATACCGCACAAACTATGCACGACCGCGCGCCTCGGGTTGATCGGGCAGGCCGTTCCGCGCGCCGGGTTGCGAGAGAAGCGACGGCAACGCGAGGAACTTCATCCGCATGACGGCCCACACGCCCAGTCCTGCTACGGTCGGCCGCTACATTCGGCAATGCGCGATGCCGCGCTTCTCGAAGTATTGCTGGTGGTAGTCTTCGGCGCGGTAGAAGGTCGGGGCGGGCGTGATCTCGGTGACGATCGGGCGCTTGTACCTGCCGTTGCTCTCCAGGGCGGTCTTCGAGGCCCGCGCGGCCGCTTCTTGCTCGGGGGTGTGGAAAAAGACAGCGGAGCGGTACTGCGTACCAATGTCGGGTCCTTGGCGGTCGAGGGTCGTCGGGTCATGGACGCCCCAGAACACGTCAAGCAGTTGCTCGTAAGAGACCTCGGCGGGATCATAGTCGACCTCGACGACCTCGGCGTGTCCCGTGGCGCCGGTACAGACGTCTTGGTAGGTGGGATTATCGAAATGCCCCCCGGCGTATCCGACCGCGGCCGATCGGACGCCGTTGACCTCACGAAAGGCGGATTCGACGCCCCAGAAACATCCTGCTCCGAAAGTGGCTTTTTCAGTCATGTTGCTGCTCTCCCAGGAACTGCCATCCGAATGAACGGTTAGGTTTTGGCCCGCCATGTAGGGGCACGGCATGCCGTGCCCGAAACTTCCGGGATCGCGGATGCCTCACTCCGATACATCCCCGAACTTGCGAAACGCTGCATTCAGCTTCCTACCGCAGCGGCGTGGCCGTCAAGTCGCCCTGTTTGTGGATGTCCTGGTTGTGGCCGCTAGGATCTGGCAGGGTGCTATAAGGATTGGGTTGAGACTGACATCTGCCGCATGGGTCGGCTTGGCGCTTCTTGGCCCGGCCGCCATGGCCGCCGACGACGAGGCTTCGGCGTTGAAGAGGGCCATCGCGTACCTGACCCAGGAAGTACCGCGTTGGTCGAGCGAGAACCGGTGCTTCTCGTGCCACAACAATGGAGATGCTGCTCGGGCTCTGTTTGCGGCACGAGCACTAGGGCACGAGGTTCCCCGGGCGGCGCTGGTAGATACGACACAATGGTTGGAGCATCCCTCGGGCTGGGACGAGAATCGAGGCGACCCCGCTTTCAGCGATAAGAAGCTGGCGCGGCTCCAGTTCGCTTCGTCGCTTCTGGCGGCTCGGGAGGCCGGGTTGACCGAAGAGCTGGCGGCGCTCGTCGAAGCCGCCGAGTCGTTGCTGCCCTACCAAGAGTCCGACGGGTCTTGGCAGGTGGACGCAGAGGGCTCAGTAGGCTCACCCACGACCTGGGGCGCTGCGCTGGCGACGCTCTTCGCGCGCCGCGTGCTGTCGGCTGCCGGCAAGGAGCGATTTCAAACCGCCGTGAAACGCGCCGACCACTGGTTCGCTGCTGCTCGGTTGCGTAACACTCTGGACGCCGCCGCGACGGTCATGGCCGTCACCGATCGAGGTCTCGCACTAGGCAAGTCGTTGGAAGTGGATGCGAAGTTCGGCGAGGGGGTCGATCTGATTCTCGGGGCGCAAGCATCGGACGGCGGATGGGGGCCCTACCCCAAGTCTCCGTCAGAGCCCTTTGACACGGCGGTCGTACTGCTGGCACTGGCGCCGCTCGCAGAACCCCGCTATCAGGAGCCGATTCGGCAAGGCCGGGCTTACTTGCTTCGTACTCAACTCCCCCTGGGTGGGTGGCCCGAAACGACCCGTCCCCCAGGCGCCGAAAGCTATGCGCAACACATCTCGACTTCGGCGTGGGCGACGCTGGCGCTCCTGGTGACCGACTAGCCGGTGTGAGGAAAGCCTGTAACAACACTGGCGAACAACCTGCCGAGACTATCGATTCTCGGCAATCGTCACGTCGTTGCGCAGCTTGAAGCTCACCACGGACTCACCGCCAATCACCGCGGGATCGCCCCGCGTCGCGACCACTGCGCCGCCGCCCGCGCCCGCGCCTACCGCGGCACCTTTCGCCGCGCCCTTTCCGCCTCCGGCAATGGCGCCGATCGCCGCCCCAACCGCACTACCAATACCGACCTTAGTCGCGTCTTTCTTCTTCGTCGACTCGGCCTCGACGGTGTAGACGCTGCTGTCAACATCGATCTTCTGTCCGTCGGCGGTTTCGATCTGCGTCAGGCGGATGGATAGCTTGGCCCGCCCTTTGACTCGTCCGCCCGGATCAGACTCGACGACCTTGCCCCGGATGTCCGCGCCTTTCGGAGCGATGACCCAGGTTCCGTCGACCAGAGGCTGTTCGAGGCTCCCCGCGAAGGTCTCGCCGGCCTGCACCGTCTTGGTTGATAACGTGGTCATCGTGCGGATTACGATGGCGGTCCCAGCGGGGAAGGTCGCCGTTCGCACAGGCGGTGGTGCGCCGCCTAGTTCACCGGAGGCACCCCCTGGTTCGCCGGGCGCTTCGTCCCCGGCGGCAGGCCCGGCACCCTGCTGGCAACCTGCAAGCAGCAACAAGACCAGTAGCGATGCAACAGCGATCGATCGGCGAGACGTGCGTAGCGACATGGTTGCAAACCTCCGCGCGGCAAAAAATGGAATCACTCGATCAATTCTACGCCAATGCGCCGGCTGCCGGCACCACGGTTAGCCCCTAATTGGAACGGATTTCTCACCCAAGCGGGCGCGCCGGACGACCCACTCAAGCACCCGAGATCAGGAACCCCCGGAACTCCTCGACGTCGCGGGTGCGACCCGAGAACTCGGCCGCGATCGTCTCGTCAGGGCGCACGATTGCGTAGTGCGGGATGGCGACGCTGCCGAAGCGGTTGAGTTGCAGGTCCTGGTTCGCGGCCGTGACGTCGTCCCGTCCATCGGTATACAGCTCAACGAGAATCATCTCACTGGTCAACTCGGCGATCGCCGGCTTGGTGAACATGTTGTACTTCATCCATTTGCAGTTGGAGCAGGAGTAGCCGGTGAAGCTGACGAGAACGGACTTGCCCGATGCGCGGGCCTTGGCCAGCGCACCTTCGTAGTCGTCCTTGATCCAGGCCGATTTCTCGGCGGTGCCGCCGCCCAGCGATGCCCGGCTGATCCCGGAGTACTCGGGCGGAGGGACGTAGGCGTCGAGTTCGCCGAGGCGTCCGCCGAACATCCCCGGCACAAGGCTCAGCGCGACGACGAGGAACGCAGCGCTCACCGACAGGCGTCCCAGGCCAACGGGTTCGGGCTCCGACGGCGGCGGCTCGTCCGGGAAGCGGAAGAAGCCCAGCAGATAGAATGCGGCCAGAGTCAATAGCACGATCCAGATCGCGAGAAACCGCTCCCGCGTAAGAATCTCCCACTGGTAGACCAGGTCGACGTTGCTGAGATACTTGACGGCGGCGGCGAGGATCAGAAATGCCATCGTTTTCTTGACGCGCCCCAGCCAGCCCCCGCTCTTGGGGAGCTTCTTGAGGTACGCCGGGAAGAGTGCCAGCGCGAAGAACGGCAGCGCCATGCCGGAGGAAAACATTGCCATGCCGAACACCGGCCACGCCAGGCCGCCCTGTACCGAGCCGGCCAGCAGCGTGCCGACAAACGGCCCGGTGCACGCGAACGAAGCGAGAGCGAATACCAGGCCCATCACGAGCACCCCCGCCGTCCCGCCGCGCCTCGAGAGCCGATCGAGAGACGTGAGCGCGCCGCTTGGCACGGTAATCTCGAAGACGCCGAACAGGCTTACAGCGAAGACCGCGAAAATCAAAGCGATGAACAGGTTCACCCAAACGCTCGATCCCAACTGCACGGTTCCGAAAGGGCCAAGGATTACCGAAACCAGCGCCCCCAGTCCGGTGAAGCAGATGACAATGCCGGCGCAGAACGTGAGGGCTTGCACGATCGATTGCCGCCGCGAAGTACTCCCCGCACTCACGAAGTAAGACATCGTGATCGGAATCATAGGGAAAACACACGGCGTGAAGATGGCCAGCAGCCCGAAGCCGAAAGCCACGGCGGCGAATTCGAAGAGGCCTTGCGAGCCGGCCCCAGTGCCGGAGCCGGTGCCCGAGCCGCGTTTCCCTTTAGGCGGCGTGCCGGCGGCCGACACGCCTTTCGGGGCAGGCTTCGCCTCCGCATAGTCCGCGGGGATGGGCGGCGCCGCGGCGGCCGAGGTCGCCACAACCGTCACGACCGCCTGCGCCGTCTTGCGCACGGGCCGCAGGCAAATCTTGTCGTCGCAGGCCGAGTATCGAGCCGAGGCTTCCAGCGCCAACTCGCCCAGTGGCGCGTCGTCGGTCAACTCGGCTTCAAGCCAAAAGACCGCCTCGCCCTGATAGATCTTGCTGTCCATATCGAAGTACGGGTCGTGCTTGACCACCGGTGGAGGCTGGAAGAACTTCCATGACTTGATGGCGGGCGACTCGGCGAGCAACAGCTCGGTGGGATTCGGGCCTCCGAGAGGGCCATCGGTCGGGGTGCTGGGCGCGTAAAGGCGCCACCCCTGCTCGATGGTCGCCGTCAGGCGCGCCACGACCCGGCCGCCTGGTACGGCCTCGGCCTGCTCGGCGGCCAGCGACCATTGCACGGGGTCGAGCTTTTTCTTTGCGGCGGGTTGCGCGTGGGCCGCTTGGGCCAAAAGCACGAAAACGATGGCCGCAACGATTTGTCTTGCCTTCAGGGACATGGCGATGGGGTCGCGTGTAGCTCAGTCAAACGCAGTTGATGTCGATAGGACTTCTGTAACCCTGGTTCGCCCGCCTCGCGCGGGAAGTTACTGGGAAGAGGGCGGTCGCCAACTCTTCTTTCACAGTCTAGCGCTCGGTGACTCGGGACGCGGTGCCGGAATTCGACAGCGGCGAGCCCGCTAAAGTTCGTACCTGATGTACCGATTAAAGCAATGTTCTCGCGCCTCACGTTTGGCCCGCTGTGTCTGCTCGCAAGATCAAGATCGCGCACGTGCTCACCACCGCGATGGGAGTTCGCGGCACACTCGACGGCCAGTTACGGTACCTGAGCACGGCCGGTTTTCAGGTGACCGTGCTGTGCCGCCCCGACGATACGATCGAGACCTTTGTGTCACAGCAAGGGGCGGCCTTTCTTCCCATCGACTTCGAGCGTGAGATCGCTCCGTGGCGCGACCTGCGTGCGCTGTGGCAATTGTGGCGCGCCTATCGGCGGGTACGTCCCGATCTCTCGCACGTAGGCATGCCCAAGGCGGGACTGCTGGGCGGCTTGGCGGCCTGGTTGGCCGGCGTGCCCTGCCGCGTCTACACCCTGCACGGCTTGCTACTCGAAACGGCAACCGGCGGCAAGCGACTGCTGCTCCGACTCATGGAACGTCTGGCCTGCCGCTTTGCCCATCGGGTCGTCTGCGTCAGCGAAAGCGTCCGGCGGCGGGCTGTTGAGTTGGGGATCGTCGGCGAGGCGAAGTGCGTGGTGTTGGCTTCGGGCAGCGCTAACGGCGTCGACAGCGCGCCGTACGACGACAGCGAAGCGCTGAGCCGTACCGCGCGAGCCAAGCGCGAGGAACTCGGCATCGCTCAGACAGCCCCGGTGATCGGCTTTGTCGGCCGGCTCACCCGGGACAAGGGAGTACCCGAGCTGGTCGCCGCCTTCCAACGCCTGCGGGATGCATACCCGGAACTGCGCTTGCTCTTGCTTGGGCCGCTCGAGCACGGTGATCCGGTCCCGGCCTCAGTGGCCGACGCGATCCGCCGGGACGCAAGGATCGTCGCGCCGGGCTTTGTCGAACAGACGGCCGTCTACTACCAACTGATGGACCTGCTGGCCCTACCCAGCCGGCGCGAAGGGTTTCCCACCGTGGTGCTCGAAGCGGCGGTGGCCGGCAAGCCCGTTGTAGGGACGCGAGCCACAGGCGTCGTCGACGCCGTCGTCGACGGCAAGACCGGACTCCTGACCCCGGTTGGAGATGTGGCGGCTCTGACCCGCGCACTGGCACGTCTTCTCGACGACCCGGCTCTGGCAAATCGACTAGGGCAAGCCGCCCGCGAGCGAGCGCGCCGGCACTTCCAACCGGCCACGCTGTGGCAGGCCGTCGCGGATTTCTACGACGAGTTACTCCCGCCGGCCGCCGCGGTCCCCCAACCGCCGGAGGCCCTCACGCCCGCCGCCTATTCGCGCCTGCACATATCGTCGACAGAGTAGCCCGGGACGTGGCGTAAGCCTCCAGGCTTGCCGAGTCTCGATTCTTCGGGACTCAGGACGGCAAACGACCGAGCATCCGCTATGGCCCGATGGCCTGAGAACCGAGGAATCGGTTCTGGGCAAGGCTGGAGCCTTACGCCAGTGTGCCCAGCATGGGCTGTTTCTTGTGAGTTGCAACGTACTCACCGGAACCGATGGAGGTAACCGTAGGGAACCGCAAGGTGGATCTCGCGGCCAACGCCGCGAGCCAAGCTGAAGGCAGCGGGGAACAAACTTT
>JAKZVK010000755.1:0-2879 GCA_047516085.1 Bryobacterales bacterium | reverse complement strand
GCTGCAGCGCTGTCAGTGGCATAAGCGCGAGAACGTCCTGGCCTATCTTCCGGAGCGTCACCGGCCGACCCTGCGCCGGAAGCTGCAGGCGGCGTATGAGCAGCCGACGTACGAGGCCGCCAAGCGCGCGCTGGGAAAGGTCCGCGCCGAACTGGTCCTCCTCAATGCCTCCGCAGTGGCGAGCTTGGACGAGGGCCTGGAGGAGACGCTCACCCTTCATCACCTCGGCGTTTTTCGCGAGCTGGGCACGAGCTTGAAAACGACCAATGCGCTCGAGTCGATCCACGCCCGTGTCGAGAGCCGCATCGCCAAGGTCGATCACTGGAAGAACAGCGAGCAGAAGCAGCGGTGGTTGGCCACCGCATTGCTCGATCTCGAGCCGCGGCTGCGCCGCATCAAGAACTTCCGAGCCCTGCCCTTGCTGCGTGTCGCATTCACGCGACAGATCGAAGGAATGCAGAAGTCGGCGGCGTAAACCAGAAGGTCGTCACCGAATGTCAACTACGAATGGCATTGACTCCTGGATCGACACCGCGCGGATGTCTGGGGGGCCGGAAGGACTATCGAATCAGCGTGTTACATGTTGATGCCGTGTGATCCGAGCGGTGATCGGGGCTGTGATCGGTGACCGTTGGCGCGATCACACGCTGGTGCGGCACCGTAGCCGTTCAATAGACGTCCGTGCTGACGGTCGTCACGCCGTCAGGCGCCGGAACCATCGGCATCGGTGCCGTCGTGGATGGTGCCGACGACCGAGGTCGGGAAGACGAGCCCCACGCTCCCCAGTGCCGAGGAATCCAGGATTGCCACTGCGGATGTACGGGCGATGCGCGCCAACGTGTGGCAGACCGCGTCGGGCGGCCCTGGCCCTCCACGGTGCCTTCGAGACGCTGCTGGCGCCTCTTGCGCTTCGTCCGTTCTAGACTTGAGGGCGTCATGATCGACCAGCGGTTCGTCGACCGGTCGCGGCAGTTCCTGACGGCCACCTACCTGCCCAAGATCGAAGCCGCCGTCGCACGGCTCCCGGACGATGAGATCTGGTGGCGGCCGAACCAGGCGTCGAACGCGATCGGCCACCTGCTCCTGCATCTGGCCGGCAATGTCCGGCAGTGGATCGTCAGTGGCCTCGGCGGCGCGCCGGTTTCGCGCCAGCGCCACCTGGAGTTCGCACCGGAAGACACACCGGCGAAGGCCGACCTGCTCGCCGACCTGTCACGCGCGGTAGCCGAGGCCGACGCGGTGCTCGCCCGGCTCGACTTGACCACGCTCGAGATGCGCGTGGAGATTCAGGGCTTCACCGTCACGCGCTTCGGGGCCCTCTACCACGCCGTGGAGCACTTTGCGATGCACACCGGGCAGATCATCTGGATCGCGAAGGCTCGCACCGGTCGAGACTTTGGCTTCTACGAGGTTGAGGGTGACGTGGCGCGTCCCCGCTGGCCCGGGCAGACCGGCGACCCCTGAGGTCCAGTTCCAACGCCAAGACTCCGCGGCTGGGGATACAGCCTCGACGGAGCATGTCGGACGTTCGATCTGGATATCGGGGCGCAGCGCAAAGAATCCCAACCAACGAGCACCGCAGCCGTTCGAGGCGAGCCGATGGACGCCTGCCCGAAGCATGGTTGGCTGGATCGATCAGCGCACGCCAACGCGCTCGTCAGCAGGGCCTCATTGGGGCCGTATAGACACCTCAGGATGCCGCACCAGCGTGTGACACCGACAAGGGGGCGGAGTCACAGCCTTCGTCACACGTAAAGTCACACTGACGGCGCTTTCTAAATTCTTGTCTCTGTTGGCCTAACCGCGCCCTTTGCATGACCCGCCGTGTCGGTACACGGGGTCGGGTGAGGTGTCGGGAGCGACCCCCCGAAATAGGGCCTGGACCGGCACGGGCGGGCGTGTCTGATCACACGCCGCCGTTGCCGCCCGGGGGGGCGCTCCCGGCGAAATCTGTCCTTGGCAGGAAGGCCCCATGCCGCGAGCAGTGGACTGGCCACCCTCGCTGTGACCGATGCAATCCGGCTACCTGACGACGAGGCCCGAGAGTGAACGTGACTCTCGTGTTTGAGCGTAGTAAACGATCATGACCGTTGATCCGTACTCCGTGTCGGCTATGCTGACTCTCGCACACGGCGAATCGCACGTGCCACCGAACCGAAAGGGCATGATGGACGTGTCCAAGACATTGCGGACGGCCTTGGAGCAACTCCGAATCGAGCGAACCAGACTCGACCGTCAGATTACCGCTCTTGAGCGCGCGCTGGATGGCCCGGGAGGCAAGACGGCTTGGCGAGCGCCTGCGTCCAGGAAGACGGCCACCGGCGATGACACTCGCTGCCGCCTGCTCGGAGCCCTTCTCATCGAGGTACTGGAGCCAGGTGGAAGCTATGCGTCTGAACAAGCGGAGAGAGCCGCTGCACATGGCTGATGATGATCGTGACACGCCCCTGCGTTTGGCAGCATTCGAGCATGTGCGAAAGCTCGGCGAGACTCACGATCACCTGACCGCCACCGAGTTGAAACCCGGTTTCGTCTTCGAGGATGAACGCGTTCCGCTCATGAATCCGCAGCGGGGGATTTTCAAGCCACAGCAGATGCGGTTCCTGCTTTCGATCAAGACGGTCTTTCCAAGGCCGGGTGCCAGGGTGTGGTACGGCGACCAGCGTGAGGTGCATCGGGAGATATTCGAGGGCGGCGACACGATCGACTACGCCTTTATGGGTCAGGACCCGGACGCTGCCGACAATCGCTGGCTTCGCGAGGCGTTCGAGCACCGGATACCCATCATCTATTTCCTTGGTATTGCACCGGGCCGCTACCAGGCTATGGTGCCAGCCTTTATTTCCGGGTGGGACGCCACAGCGTTGAAGGCGCGTGTC
>JAKZVK010000754.1:0-2817 GCA_047516085.1 Bryobacterales bacterium | reverse complement strand
TCGGTCTGGTTGACGTTGACCAAGCTCAGCGTCAGTGAATCATCGGTGAGCTTCTCGACCAGCGCCGCCACACCCTCCGGCACGCCCGAGCGCCTTCCCGCGGGGTCAAAGTAGCGCACGCGCGAGTGTAGCGTCCAAAGTTTACTAGAGAAGAACGAGCCTCCGAGCATCAGGTTCGTCAGTGTATTCGTTTGCGCCGGACTGAAGCCCAGCAGGTAGTCGGCAAGCCGCGTGTCGGGTGTCGTGTCGTCGGCGTTGATCCTACGCACCTGGCGGTTGAGCGTCGCGAAATCCTTCTGCAGCGCTTTCTCGGGATACTCGGGGTCCTTGCCTTCGAGATAGCCGATCCAACCCTCGATCGGGACGCGGTCGAGGTCGGAGCGCTTCATCGACCACAGATAGATCTCGGTCAACTGGGCGATCTTCAGATCCCCACCCCAGCGATACCACTGCGCATCACCGTCGACCTTGTGGCCTTTCGGATTGCCGTACATCGAGGGCACGGTGATCTTGCCGTCCACCACCTTCTTCTGTGCGTAGATCAGGTCGATCTGCTTCCGCAGGACGTCGACGTAGGCTTGGTCGCCTGTGAGCAGCAAGGCGTTGCCGAACCCCGGCCAGCTTCCCGCAGTGACAGTGTTGCGGCTGGCGATCTGCTCGATCTCGCCGTCGTAGATCGTGAAGTTCCAGCCGTAGGTGCCCTTCCACCATTGGCCGTTGTACTCGCCGCCGATCTTGCCATCGAGGCCGACGTTGGTGGGGATCATGCCGCCCGCCTCGGCGACACGGCCCTTCCAGGCGTTCATGTACTCCATCACCCAATCGCGGTATTTGTTGTCGTGCGTCAGCATGTAAGCCCGCAGACCGAGGTTCGTCGCGCCCATGTTCAGCGGATGGTCGCCGACGCTGTCGAGGTACTCGGCGCAGTGCGCCAGCATCTTCTCGTACACCGAATTCAGATCGACCAGCTTGCTGCGTCCGGCCGGCCCGTGGAGGATGTGGAAGCGGCCGGGTACCGCGTCGCCGACCCAGTCATACGTGGTGGCCTTATGCATCATGGGGCCCTTGCTGCCGTTCCAGATGCTGCGGATGATCTTGTGCTTGGGGTCGTAGTTGGGCGCGGAGGGGTCTTCATTCATGTAGAGGCCCGCGAAGCGCTTCATGCGCGTCCGGAAGACGTCGTTGGTCGGCTCGGACAAGCCCTGGAACATGATGCCGCGCATGCCCTCGCCGGTGTGAAACCAGTCCGACTGAGTGATGAACTCCTGGTGGTAGGAGCCGTTCTCGGAGATTTTGGTCTTGACCGTCTTCAGCTCGCCGTACTGCTTGTAGTGCCCTTCGAGCCCCTTCTTGAAGAGCCGCAGGACGGAATCCGAGCCACCCAACGCGTGCAGCAACGTCCAGTTGAAGTACGTTTCGATGGCGTCGTCGGGGCCGTCGAGCGTGCCCCAGCGCGGCGTGTGGAGCAGGTATCCGCGTTCGTCGAGGTAGCGGTCGGCGAACAGTTCGACCGCCTCGGAGTTGGCCTTCAATAGCGCCCGCTCGAGCAACGCCCAACCCGGCGGCGGCATCTCCTGATCGACCACCAGCGTGACGGGCGCGGCGGAAAGGGGCGCGGCGATGAGGCCGGCCAGAATGGCAAGGGTGGCAAAGCGAAGCTTCAACATACGTGTTTTCTCCGATGCGACCATCCGATGCGACGATCGGATGCGAATAGATGGTGCGGCGACTATCGTGTCATTCGTTGGGATTGATAGTCAAGGCTGCGGGTCCGCTGAAGCGCTACGGGTTGGTGGAGCCAGTGAGTCTTGCGGTGAGCCGGTACGGCCGCCGGGTCCAACCGCCGGATACGGAAAACCGTCTGTCCGGTGTGGGAGGGTGCCGGGGCGCAATCCCCGTCACCCGACCCGATCGCCGCGGGTTGACCACGCTCAACAGCCAAGCAACGCCGTGTCAACGCAGCGGAACCAATTGGCTTCCAAGTACGGTTACGAGCATCCCCGCCGTGCCGAGCACGACCAGCAGCATGGTTTTGGTCTTCAGCGTCTCGATCTCGGTCAACCCGGTCATGGTGCGGAAGACCCAGAAGCCGCTGTCGTTCATCCAGGTGCCGATCAGCGAGCCGCTGCCGATGGCCATCAGCACGTAGACCTCGTGGTAGGGCAGTGTCGCGACGCCCAATAGAGGCGCGACGATCGCCGAAACGGTGATCATTGCCACGGTTCCGGAACCTTGCGCGACCTTGAGCAGAATCGCGAGGCCGAAGGCCAGCACCATCATCGAGATGCCGAGGTCGCCAGCCCACTTGCCCAGCACATCGCCGACGCCCGCGCGAACCAGCATCCCGCCGAAGGCGCCACCGCCCGAGGTAATCAGGATGATGACGCCCGCGCTGGCAATCGCCGTCTCGACCGGCTTGACAAGCTCAGGCAGCGTCATGTGGTTCTGCCGGGCCAGCACCCACAGACCCACGGCCGCGCCCGCCAGCAACGCCACGCTCGGGTTGCCCAGGAACCCGGCGACCTCGGCCACCCGCGTTCCCTTGTAGAACGTATTCGCCACCGTGTTCGACGCGATAAACAGGACCGGCAGCAGGATCGGCGACATCGACACCCAGAAGCCCGGCAACTCGTCTTCGGGACGGGTGGCGATCTTTCCTAATTCTTCGAGCGAGAGCCCCGGCGCTTCGCGAATCGGGATGTTGAGTTTGCGGTCGATCCAAATCGCGTAGAGCCAGCCGCACAACGACGCCGGCAACGCCACGCACAGCCCAACGAGGATGACGATGCCGACATCGACCCCGAGCGTCGACGCCAT
>JAKZVK010000753.1:0-3252 GCA_047516085.1 Bryobacterales bacterium | reverse complement strand
ATCTTGACCGACGCGTCGGTGCCGAACGGCTCGCCGGTGTTCGGGTTGCGGTCGAACTGCGGGAAATGGCTGCTCGCGATCTGCACACGGATGCGATGGCCCTCCTGGAACGCCACGCTCGTGCCCACCATGTCGATCTCGAACTTGTAGACCTTGCCCGGCTCGAGTAGCTCCTGCTTGTCGAGCCCCTTCCAGTAGCGGGCACGCAAGATTCCCTCGGCCATATTGTAAGCCTTGCCGTCGGGATAGACGTCGATCAGCCTCGCGATGAAGTCCGTGTCGCGGACATCGGTCGAGGCGTACAGCACGAACTTTACCGGCCCCGTCACGTCGACTTCTTCCTCGAGAAAGTCAGACGTGTAGACCAGGACATCGTTGCGGCCCTCCACATTGCTCTGCTCACGAGGGCCCGCCAAGGTGGGCGTACCGCAGCAGTTGTTGCCACCGGTGCTGGGAATCGGCATGTCGGGATCGTAGGTGTACTTGTCGGCAGGAGAGCTGGAAGACGGCTTGTCCCACGAGAGCGTGCCGTCGCCGCGGTAGCTGTTCGCCTCGCCTCCGCTGTTGATGTACAGCTCGGTGTACTGCGTGCGCGCGAGCGGATACTCGTTCTCCCACTTCCACTCGTTCTTGCCCATCGTGTAGAGCTTGACGGGCGGCTCGGTGGCGACGCCGTTGTCCATCCCTTTGAGCCAGTAGTCGTACCAGCGCAAGGCGACCGCGCTCTGATCAACCATCGCGTGCTCGCCGAAGTCCAGATCGCCCGTTTTCTGCGACGGCCCGTGTCCCCAGGGACCGATGATGATGTTACTGCCCTTGCGCGCGGTCTCGGTCTTGCCCTTCTGGCTCATGCCGACGTACCCGCGCAGCGTCCCCTGGCTGAAGATGTCAAACCAGCCGCCGAGGGTGTGCACCGGGATGCTGATTGTGTGGAACACTTCCTCGACGTTGATCTTCTTCCAGTAGTCGTCGTAGTCGGGGTGCGCCATCCAGTCTTTGTAGAACTGCGCGTTGCGTCCGACCTTCTCTTGCATGGAATTGAGCGGCAGGTGCATCAGCACCTTGTCGTAGCTGATGCCCTCGGGACCGCCCTCCAACGTGTGCGGCCCGACGTTCTGCATGATGCGCGACTCCTGCCGCACCGCTCCCCAACCGAAGTTGAACGACAGCCGCCAGCCGCCGTTGAGCGTGATCCAGTCGTGGTAGAGGCTCGTCGAGGCGACGCTGGGGAAGATCGTGACCAGGCTGGGCGGGTTCGACATCGCGGCGCGCCACTGCACGTGGCCCAAATACGAGCCGCCCTGCATGGCGACCTTGCCGTTCGACCACGGCTGCTTCGCGGCCCACTCGACGGTGTCGTAGCCGTCTTCGATGTCGGGACGGAACGGCTCCCACTTGCCCTCGGACTCGTGGCGTCCGCGCGTGTCTTGATAGACGAACACGTAGCCGCGCCGCGAGAAGTACACCCCGGCCCGGTACGAGCTGGGATAGCGCTCGGTGCTGTAGGGCGTACGCGAAAGCAGCACGGGATGCTTGCCCTCGCCCGCCGGACGGAACACGTCGGCGTAGAGAATCACGCCGTCACGCATCGGGACCCCGACGCGGTTCTGGATTTGGATGTCGTTGCGCGGCGGGACTTCGGTGGCGAACTTGTGTCCCTCGTGATGGTCGGCGAACGACGCCGGTGAGAACGCGAACGCCGCCGCGAGGATCAACGGACCCGCCGCGCGGAGGATAGCCTTCAAGGACATGGAAACGATACTCCCTTCAAGAACTTCTTGACAGACTGGCCCGTCGCGAAATGGACGGAACCTCCCCAACCGTCGGCAAGTGTATCAGATGGGGGCCGGCGGTGCGCGGCCAGCTCTCTTTGCCGAGCCACGGCCGGCAGGGCTGCGGCACCGTGGGACGGTCCAGGTCGCCTCGCCTGGAGCGGCCTAGCAGGCCGCAGCAAAGGCGGGAATGGGCATTATCACATGATGTACGGGCACAACATCGTAGTGCCCGCCCAGGGTAGTGCCATCTTACTACACTACCCCGCCCAGCGGTGGGCCAATGATGAGAAAGCCAAGCAACACCGGTCAGACGCGCAGGTACGGTCTCAGGGCGGCAAAGCTATGGTCGATTTCGGCGGCGGCTTCGGGGGTGTAGGTGTAGCCGCCGCGGCGCGAGACGGTGGTCTTGAACACGCCGCGCTTCTTCATGAGGTAATACTTCACGCCGGGGATGTGGCGTTCGAGGTTCGTCATCAGCAGCAGCTTGCTGAAGACTTCGCGCACCTCGTCGCGCTTGCCGGCCAGATGCAGCTCCCACATGTGGGCGTAGACGTCGCCGTACATGGGCCCGCCGGTGAGCGTGCCGTCCATGCCGAGGCGCATCTCGTAGCTCCAGCCGAGGGCGCGGCTTGCACCGAGAATGCTCTTGATCGGGCCCGGCCGGTGCTTCGCTAGCTGCTGCATGCGCTCGATGGCGCCTTTGTACTCTTCCTTGAGGTAGCCGAAGTTGGGGAACTCGCGGCCCATCTCGACGATGAACTCGACCGTCGGCTCGACCTCGGGCGCTCCGCCGGCCGTCTGGATGAAAACCGGGCGTTTCGTCAACTTGCACAAAGCCCGGAAGTACTCGCGATAGTCGTCGAGCGACTTGGCTTGCTTGGGCGGGATGGCAATCATCGCGTCGGGAGCCAGTTCCTCGGCGCGATGGGCGAACTCGAGCATCGACTCGGTGTTCTCCGCCTGGACGCCCAGAACGAGCGCGGGTTTCGTCCCCTTCGCGGCTTTGGCGATGACTTCCATGCCGCGCATGCGCTCCTCTTTCGACAGGTAGGCGAGGTCGCTGGCGTGCTGGGGCCACACCATGCCGTGGACGCCGCAGCGGTCGAGGAAGTCGACCTCGGTGGCCAGGTCTTCGTAGTCGATGGCCTTGGTCGCTGTGTACGGCGTCGCCAGGATCATGAAGGCGCCGCGCATGGATTTCTGCTTCGCGGCTTGCGCGGTGCGTGGAAGCAAGGCCGCCGCACCTGCCATCGAACCTAACTGGGATAGCCACTGCCGCCTCGTGTAATGCGATCTGTAGTGCGAGTTGGATTGCAGCATGAACTCTCCTCTTGCCGCCGCGGGCACGGCATGCTGTTCAGTTCCATGACATCGTTTCCAGTTGTACACAAGACATGGTTTCCACCCAGCCGTGGGCTAAGGTCGGACGAAGGAGTCCTCCCGATGCCCTTTCGGAAACTGGAAATGAAAGAATCTA
>JAKZVK010000752.1:0-7805 GCA_047516085.1 Bryobacterales bacterium | reverse complement strand
CATCAGCCGCTTCGGTTTCCCCGTCGCGCTGAAGGCAGACGGCCTCGCCGCGGGCAAGGGCGTCGTGTTGGCCAAGAACGAGCAGGAAGCCCGCGAGACCGCGCAAACCATGCTAGCGGGGCAGCTCGTCGGTGACGCCGGACGCCGCATCGTGCTCGAGCAGTTCTTGCAAGTCGAGGAAGTCAGTTTCATCGTCCTCAGTGACGGCCGCAACTACTTTGTCTACCCGCCGACACAAGATCACAAGCCCGTTTTCGACAACGATGAAGGACCAAACACCGGCGGCATGGGCGCCTACTGCGACCCGGCGATCCTGAGCAACGACGTGCGCTCCTCGATCATCGATGCCATCGTCGAGCCGACGCTCGACGGACTTCGCAAAGCAGGCCGTCCGTTTCGAGGCTTCCTCTATTGCGGCCTCATGATGACGTCCGAGGGACCGCAAGTCCTCGAATACAACGTCAGGATGGGCGACCCGGAAACACAGCCTCTCCTGTTCCGCATGGGCGGCAACTTCGCCGAGCTGATGTTCTCGGCAGCCCGAGGCGAGTTGCAGCCCGACGCGGTAAGTTGGAACCGCGGGCCCACGGCGTGCGTGGTTCTCTGCTCGGAGGGCTACCCGGGCAGCTACCCCAAGGGCAGACACATCGAGGGAATCCCGGACGCAGAACAAAACGGCACCAAAGTGTTTCACGCAGGCACGAGGCTGCAAGAGGGAAGACTGGTCACCTCAGGCGGCAGGGTTCTGGGAGTGACTGCCAGCGGAGACGATCTCCGCCAGGCCCTCGACACGGCCTACGAGGCGGTTGCCAAGATCCGTTTCGAGGGCATGCACTACCGCAAGGACATAGGGAGCAAGGGATTACTACGACAATCGTAGTAGTTAATCCGAGGAAGGGGCAGCGTAATGAGAGTTGGACTGATCGGCACGGGGGCCATCGCCCACAAGCACGCGGACAGCTACAAAGAACTGGGCTTCGACCTGGTTGCGGTCTCAGACTGTGTTGAGCAGAAGGGCCGCGAGTTCGGAGAAAAGTACGGCGCTGAGTTCACAGCGGACTTCCACGAGCTTTGCAGCCGTTCTGACATTGATTACGTGGACGTATGCGCCTTGCCTGACTCCCGATTGGAGATGACCAAGGCTGGGGCGGCCAACGGCAAGCATGTCTTGCTGCAGAAGCCCATCGCCCTGACTCTGGAAGAAGCACAGGAGATGATCGACATCACAAAGGCGGCAAACCTGCGCTTAGGCGTGATGAGTCAGCATCGCTTTGACGACGCTACGATCTTTCTCGTGAAGGCAATCAAGGACGGCCGCCTCGGACGCGTCCTACAGGCCGACAGCTACACGAAATGGCATCGCCCGCAACCCTACTACGATCGTCCCGGCAAAGGAACCTGGGCTGTAGAAGGCGGCGGTGCGCTGATCAACCAGGCCATCCACGGGCTCGACCTGCTGCTCTACTTGGCGGGACCGGTGGCCGAGCTTTTTGGTTACTGGCAGCTCGCGGCGGCCCACGAGATGGAGTCCGAAGACGTTGTCAATGCCATCCTGCGCTTCGAGAGTGGCGCTACCGGAGTCATCCAGGCCGCCACGGCAATCCTGCCGGGCTATCCTGAGCGAATCGAACTCCACGGCACAAAAGGATCGGCGATCATCACCGGCGACAAGCTGACGGCCTGGGACGTCGAAGGGGACAGCGGCGAAGGTGTTCCTCTCGCCGGCGAAACGCTTGACTCCGGCGCCTCCGATCCGATGGCAATTTCCATCGAGCCGATGAAGCGCCAGTTCCGCGACTTTGCCGAGGCCATCGAAACCGGCCGCAAGCCGCTGTGCGCAGGCGAGGACGGCTATCGCGCTCTGCAAGTCGTGCTGGCGGTATACGAGTCGGCCCGCAAGGGCGAAAAAGTCAAAGTAGCCTAACCTGCTAAAGCGCGGGCGTAGCGCTGACGACCTGTTAGGAAGAATGTCGCCTCCCCTGCCGACGATCACCGTACTGAACCCTCGGTCAGCCCGCTCGGCCTGCACTCCCGTGGTGGCCACCGGGAGTCGGCTATGAAGAAGGCCGTCGTTACCGGCGCAGCCGGGTTCATCGGATCCGCCCTCGTACGTGGTCTGCTTGCCGACGGCGTTGAACACATCGTCGCCATCGACAACCTGGTGACCGGGAAGAAAAAAAACCTCACCGAGGTTCTCGACCAGATCGACTATCACGACGCCGACATCCGCGACTACCAAACGTTGGAGCGGCTATTTGCCGGCGCAGATACCGTCTTTCATCAAGCCGCGATTCCCGCGGTTCCCCGTTCCATCGAAGAACCGGAGTTCACCCACGACGTCAACGTCAACGGCACGTTCAATGTGTTGTTGGCGGCACAGCGACAGGGGGTGGGGCGGGTGATCTTCGCGGCGTCGTCATCGGCCTATGGCGACACCGAGGTGACGCCCAAGAACGAGTCGCTCCTGCCGCAGCCCAAGTCCCCCTACGCGGTGCAAAAGTTGACGGGCGAATACTACGCCAAGACCTTCTTCGACAACTACGGTCTCCAGACCGTGTCGCTGCGGTACTTCAACGTGTTCGGTCCGCGCCAGGACCCCACTTCGGCCTACTCGGGGGTCATCGCTGCGTTCTGCAAAGCGATTCTGCAAGGCGAGCCCGCGACGATCTATGGCGATGGCGAACAGACGCGCGACTTCACCTACATCGACAACATTGTGGACTTGAATCTCCGCGCCGCCCGCGCGGAGAAGGCGTGCGGAACCGTCTATAACGGCGGCACGGGCGGACGAGTGACCATCACGGAAACCTGGGAACTGTTGCAGCGAATCGAGGGAGTTGAGCTCGCCGCCACGCACGGCCCTCCCAGACAAGGCGACGTCCGCAACTCCCAGGCCGACATCACGGCGGCCCAACGCGACTTGGGGTACGTCCCCACAGTGGGGCTTGAAGAAGGGCTACGCCGAACGCTGGCGTGGTACCGCGGCGAGCGTTCGGCGGTGCCGACCAGCCAAGCCCAAGGCTGAAGATCGGCGCCTTTGCTGTCCAGCTATTCCTTGCGCTTGGCGTCCTTGATCTTCAGCAGTTCGCGCAGGCGTTCCGCAATCCGTTTCTCGATTCCGTGCTCGGTGGGGTGGTAGTAGCGTCGTCCCTGCAGCGACTCCGGCAGACACTCCATGCCGGTAACGGCGTCGCGGAATTGGTGGGCGTGCTCGTAGCCTTCTCCGTAGCCCCAATCCTTCATCGAGCGTGTTGGCGCGTTGCGCAGGTTCATCGGCACGGGCTCTGCCGTGGTGTTGCGAACATCGTCTTTGACCCGGCCCAACGCGCGGTAGACCGAGTCGGACTTGGGCGCCATCGCCAGGTAGACCGCCACCTGCGCCAGCGCAAGATCACCCTCGGGCTCCCCAATGAAACGGAACGCGTCGACTGCGGCCATCGCTTGCTCGAGTGCGCGAGGGTCGGCTAGCCCGATATCCTCAAACGCCATCCGAACTAATCGGCGGCCGACGTAGAGACGATCTTCGCCCGCCTCTAGCATGCGGGCCAGCCAGTAGAGCGCTGCGTCCGGATCGCTCGAGCGAATCGACTTGTGCAGCGCCGAGACAAGGTTGAAGTGCTCTTCCCCCGCCTTGTCGTAGCGCAGGATCTTCCGCTCGAGCACGTTTGCCAGCAACTCTTCCGTGATCGTTGAATCCTTCGCCGAAGCGACGGCGGTCTCGATCGTCTGGAGAGCGGAGCGGGCGTCGCCGTTCGAGAAGAGCGCCATGCGTTCGAGAAGCTCATCGGTAACTTTGACCCTGCTACCGCCCAGGCCGCGCTCCTCGTCGTCAAGGGCGCGCCGCAGCAGCCTGACGATCTCTTCGACCGTCAGCGCACGCAGGATGTGCACGCGGCACCGCGACAGCAACGCCGAGATCACTTCGAAAGACGGGTTCTCGGTCGTGGCCCCGATCAAGATGATGTCGCCGCGCTCGACGTAATGCAGGAACGCGTCTTGCTGAGCTTTGTTGAAGCGATGGATCTCGTCGATGAAAACGATCGTCCGGATGCCATGCCGATGGGCCCGCTCCGCTTCGGCCATGACCTTCTTGACCTCCTTGATGCTGCTCAGCACCGCGCTGAAGGGAACGAACTGGTACTTCGATACCTTGGCGATCAGTTGCGCCAGGGTCGTCTTGCCCACGCCCGGCGGGCCCCATAGGATCATTGAAGTGAGCTGATCGCGTTCGATCTGCAGCCGCAGCGGCTTGTCGGAACCCAGCAGGTGTTCCTGGCCAACGAACTCATCGAGCGTGACCGGCCGCATGCGGTCGGCCAGCGGATGCAGTTCACCCGAGTTTTCAGGACTCGGCGTCGCGGGCTCGAACAGGCTCATCAGACCGGCTTCCGACCTGCCTCGCTTCGTCCCGGCCTGGAATGACTCCCACGCTGCCGGGACGCTTCATACAGAATCACCGCCGCCGCTGCCGCCACGTTCAGCGACTCGACCCCTCGCGTCGGGATGTGCACACTCTCGGCGGCAGCTTGCACGACGTCGCTGACGCCATGCGCTTCTGAACCAAGGACGATGGCGCTAGGACGACTGAAATCACATTCTTCGACTCCGCGTCCGGCACCCATGGCGGTTGCCAACACGTGAACACCTCGGCCGGAAAACTCCTCGCACGCCTCGCCCGCAGTGACGCCCTCGACACACGGCAGTCGAAACAGCGAACCCGCCGAGGCGCGAAGGGTCTTCGGGTTGGCCGACCGCGCCGTGCCACTGAGCAGCATCGCCCCGGTTGCCCCCAGGGCTTCCGCACTTCGCAGAATGGCGCCGGCATTCCCTGGGTCCTGGATGGCGTCGAGCGCCACTACGAGAGAGCAACCTTCGAACAACTGCTCGATCCTCCACTCCGGCGGCCGCACTAGCGCGATGACACCCTGAGT
The DNA here is from genome assembly GCA_047516085.1 of Bryobacterales bacterium. GTDB lineage: Bacteria > Acidobacteriota > Terriglobia > Bryobacterales > UBA6623 > JAKZVK01. The sequence continues at coordinate 2,874 of JAKZVK010000752.1, read as the reverse complement.
GGTTTCGGTGCCGGACATACGCGCAAACACGGAATCATCAACTACTCGTAAGGGGTCCCGGCCCCGTCCGTTGAGAACCGCCTCAACCTCGGCGACCGCCGCCCTCGACGCCAACACCGCCTCGACGCGGAGTCCTCTGCGTAGCGCCTCTTCCAGCAGGTGGAATGACTCAGCGACCCACAGACCGTCCGATGTCTTGACGCCGCGTGAAACGGCGCGGCTGACGTCTTTGATTAAGGGGTTCGAGGCACTGGAGATGATCTGTGTGCGTTTGGCCAACGAATCCGTCCGTTTTTTTGCGCCTTCATCCTATCAGGGCGTCCCGGCATAATAGAATCGCCTCTGTGGACACGACCGCCATCATCACGATCCATCCGTTCCGTCCCCAATGGTCGTGTCTGCGCACGGCGGCGTCCGCGATTCGTCGCGGCGAGGTCGTTGCCATTCCGACCGACACCTTTTACGGACTCGCCGCCGACCCGTTCCAACCGAAGGCGGTGGAGCAAATCTTTCAAATCAAGAAACGTCCCGAGACGAAACCGATCTTGCTGTTGATCGCCTCCACGAACCAGCTACGGGGCCTGGTGCGTGACGTCCCGGCAACCTTCCACGCGCTCGCTGCGCGCTTCTGGCCTGGCCCGCTGACCATCATCCTCCCCGCCGCCGCAGGCGTACTGGCGGCGGTCACGGCGGGAACCGGAAGCGTCGCCGTACGCCTGCCCGCGGCCGCCGTCCCGCGGGCTCTGGCCCGCGCCGTCGGCCGGCCCCTGACCGGCACAAGCGCCAACCTCTCGGGACGCCCCGCGGCCCGCACCGCCCGGGACGTGGCTTCGCAGCTTGGCGCGAGCGTCTATCATATTCTGGATGGCGGCCGGGCCCGTTCACGCGAAGCGTCCACCATCCTCGATCTCAGCGGCCCTCCCCGCATCGTGAGGCCCGGTGCAATCCCGGAGTCAGCTCTCGAACCGTACCTGCGATGACCCTGCCGAATCAGTGGAGCCGCGGGCGACGCTGGATCACAGCGTTTCTGATCTGCATCCTTCTCGCGGCTGGATACTTCGGCGTGATCTACTACCAGGTGTGGCGCCAAGCACACCTCGACGAAGCACGTAAGGCCGACGTGATCGTCGTACTCGGCGCCGCCCAATACTGGGGCCGACCGTCGCCTGTGCTGCGCGCGCGGCTCGATCACGCCCTCGACCTCTACCGGCGGGGCCTCGCGCCGCGCATCATCACCACCGGCGGTTATGGCACGGGCGCCGAGTTCACCGAGAGTGAAGTCAGCCGCGAATACCTCTCCGAGCAAGGTGTTCCGGCGGAGTTCGTCACCGTCGAGACGAGCGGCCAGTCAACCATGCAGAGTGCTTCGGCGGTCGCCGAGATCATGGACCGCATGGACCTAGGCTCGTGCATCGTGGTGAGCGACAACTACCACATCTTTCGCATCAAGCGGATGCTCGAAGCCCGCGGCCTCACCGTCTACGGCTCACCCCGCCGACCCCAAGACGTCGATGCCTGGCGGCGCGGCTGGTCGTACGCCCGCGAGTCGGTCGGCTACATTCTCTGGCGCATTGGGATACGCGTTTGAGCTGGGCCGTTACGCACAGCCATTCTGTATAGGAGGACATGCGCATGACAAGAAAGCTGATCGTCGTGTTCGCTTCGATCTTTCTTTCTTTTCTTGCAACCATCGTCCTTGATTGGGGAGTCGGCCTCTTCATTTCTCCTATCCATGAACTCATCTTCCCTCGCCATGCCATCTTCAACTACACAACGGCTGAGTTCAGCTTTCAGGTGCATACGAACAATCTGGGTTTCCGCGACTACGATGCCACGCTGGCAAAACACACACGCTATCGTGTGCTGGCAATCGGTGACTCTTTCACGTACGGGTGGGGTGTCAACATCGACGACACCTGGCCGAAAGTGCTAGAGCGCAATCTTCGCGCACGCAATCTCGACACAGAAGTGGCGAATCTTGGGCAGGGAGGCAGCTCCCCGGCCGACTACGCAGCGATTGGTCAACGGGCGATTCCGCTACTGAGGCCGGATCTGGTAGTCGTGGCGGTGCTGCAGGCAGACGATTTGGATCAGACGCTACAGAGCCTCGAGCGCCGCAACGGGACGAGCCCCGCCCGGCCTGGGGGCCAGCCTCTGCTTCAGACGGTCAGGCAATACGCGCGATCGATCTATCCAAATCTCATGGAGGCGAGAAGACACTTGAATGCCGTGCCGCCGCCCGAGTGGGACGCGGTATCAGAATGGAAGCCACAGGTCCGGCAGCTAGTCTCCGAGTTGAATGGCAAGCAGAAGGAACGTTTCGATCGGTTAGACGGCGAAGTGAAAGACCAGTTCTTGAGGGCAACGCTAAACCCAGCAATCATTGCGCGGTCCTTGTCGCGTCCGGCCTACATCAAGAACACGCTCGCGTTGGAGCGTGCCGAGATTCGTGAGGCTATCCAGGAAGTCTCGAAGCATCTTGCGCGAATCAAGGAAGTGACTGAACGAGTAGGCGGAGAGGTCATTGTCGTCTCGGTACCGCATGGGGCCTACGTCTCTCAGGTGAGTCTAGACGGCCACAAAAGGATGGGGTACGACGTCGATGAGAGCCTCCTCGAGACAACGCACGCGGATGAAGCTACGCGAACAGCGGCGGCGAACGCGGGCGTTGGGTTCGTTGCGGTGACACACGACTTCAGAAGCGAGTCGAGAAAACGGAGACTGTACTATCGGTTCGACGGGCACATGAACGTGGAGGGTTATCGGTGGCTCGCGGAAAAAATCGAGCCGTATGTTGTTGAGCAATTGAAGATGCTGGGCAGATAACTCGCCTTGTTGCCACCCATGGCGGTGCTATGCACCGACTCGAAACCG
>JAKZVK010000751.1:0-2997 GCA_047516085.1 Bryobacterales bacterium | reverse complement strand
ATGTTGACCTCACGGTGGTAGACGACCTGGTCGGCGTCGAGCGACGCGTTGACCGCCGGGAATTCCTTGAGCGCCGCGGCCGCCGCGCGCAAGAAGAACGGCATGAAGGTTAGCTTGACGGCGTTGTGCTCGTAGAACTTCTGCTTCTGCTCGTCGCGCAGCTTGGCCACCGCCGTGCAGTCGATCTGGTGGACCGTCGAGACGTGAGGCGCCAGCCCCATGGTGAGCGACATGTGCTCGGCGATCTTGCGCCGCATCGTCGAAAGCGGTTCAACGGTGTGATCCCCGAAGCGGGCCTCGGGCGCCGGCCGGAACGCGCCGATCGCTCTTCCAAGAGCCGCGCCGGAGGCCGCCGTGGCTGCGGCGGCTGGGGCCGCTTCGCGAGTCTTGAGATAAGCTTCGATGTCCTTCTTCGAGATCCGCCCGCCCTGGCCGGTACCCGGCACCTGGCTCAGATCGATCCCGTGCTCTTTGGCAAGACGCCGCACCAACGGCGATGAGCGAACACGGCCGTTGCCGTTAACGCCTGCTTTGCCCGCTTTGCTTGTGGCCGTGGCCGGAGCGTCGGCTGCCGGAGCAGTCTCTTTCGCCGGCGGCGGTTCAGAGTCGGCCGGCGCAGACTCAGCTTTCGCGGGCGACGCTACCTCCGCGGCTCCCGCCTCCTCGTCTCCTCCCGCGCCGTCCCCGATACGGGCCACCAGCGTGTTGATCTCGACCGTCTGGCCTTCTTCGACGAAGATCTTCTGCAGCACGCCCGCCACCGGAGAAGGCACCTCCGTGTCGACCTTGTCGGTCGAGATCTCGAACAGCGGTTCGTCGCGCTCGACCTTCTCACCGACTTGCTTCATCCATTTGGTGATCGTGCCTTCGACGATGCTTTCGCCCATCTGGGGCATGACGACGTCACTCATGTTGTCCTCACAGCTCGGTTGACCACCGGCTCCATCGTTCGACCAAACACCCGTCCGAAGCTCCGCACCAGCGCCGAGATCACCGCATCACGCTCAGGCGCGCGGCCCAGGATGCGCTCCATCGACGTGACCGGCTTATGTAAACCACACGGCACGATGTAGCCGAAGTAGCGCATGTCGGGTGAGAGATTCAAAGCGAATCCGTGCGAAGTGACCCAGCGGCTGATGTGCACGCCGATCGCACCCAGTTTGGCCTCGCCGGCCCACGCGCCTGTCGCGCCCTCGACTCTCCCGGCTCCGACGCCGAACTGGGCCACGGCATCAATCATGACCTGCTCCAGAGCGCGCACGTAGGCCCCGACGTCGCGCTTCCATTCGCGCAGATCCAAGATCGGATAGGCGACGATCTGCCCCGGCCCGTGGTAGGTCACATCGCCGCCACGGTTCGTCTCCTCGAAGTCGATGCCAAGGCGCTCGAGACTTTTCCGCGGCAGCAATAAGTTCTGTTGTTGCGCGTTGCGGCCCAGGGTGATCACGTGGGGGTGCTCGACAAAGAGCAGCCGGTCGCTGATTCGACCCTCCTTGCGCTGAGCGGCGACATCGCGTTGCAACTCCCAGGCCGCGGCGAAGGGCATTTGTCCGAAGTCTTCATAGCAACAGACCGGCGCGTCGCGACCCGGAGCATTCAGCATCACGTCAACCGCTTGGTGGGCGGTTCCTGATTCCGGTATCGTCGAGACGCCCATCGTCTTACGCGTTGATCGTCAGGCCATAAACGTTATTAAAAGCTTCTTGCACGGCCTCCGACAGCGTCGGGTGAGAGTGGATCGTCGTCATGATCGACTCGACCGTGGCTTCGGTTGTCATCGCAACCACGGCTTCGCTGATCAGTTCGGTCGCGGCGGGTCCGATGATGTGCACGCCGAGGATCTCACCGTACTGTTCGTCGGCGACAACCTTCACGAATCCGCCGTGCTGTCCGAGAATCGACGCCTTGCTGTTGGCCCCGAAGCCGAACTTGCCGACTTTGACTTTGTAACCCTTCTCCCGCGCCTGCACCTCGGTGAGCCCGACGGAGCCGATCGGCGGCTCGCAGTAGGTGGCCGAGGGGCTGTGTAGATAATTGATCGGCTCGACGTCCTTGCCGGCGATCCGTCCCACGGCGACAAGGCCTTCCATCGAAGCGACGTGAGCCAACTGGGGCGTCCCGGCGACGATGTCGCCAATGGCATAGACGTTCGGCTCGGCGGTCTGCATCCACTCGTCCACGAAGACGAAGCCACGCTCGCTCTTGATTTTGGTGTTGTCGAGTCCCACGTTCTCGGTGTTGGGCTTGCGGCCGACGGCGACCAGCAACTTCTCGACCGAGAGCTTCTGCTTCTTGCCAACCGAGTCGGCGAACTCGACGTTGACCCCGTCCCGAGCGTTCTTCACCGACTCGACCTTCGCCCCGACCTCCAGGCGGATGCCCCTCTTGCGGAAGGCTCGCGCCAACTCGGCCGAGACTTCCTCGTCCTCAATCGGCACCAGCCGCGGCAACATCTCGAGAATCGTCACCTCCGAACCGAAGCTGCGGTAGATCTACGCGAACTCGACGCCCACCGCGCCCGCCCCAATGATCGCCAGCGACTTGGGGACTTCCTTGAGGTCGAGAATCTCGATATTGGTCAGGATGCGCTCGGGATCGACCTCGAGCCCGGGGAGCATCCGTGCCTCCGAGCCCGTGGCGAGGATAACCTTCTTCGCCGCCAGCGTCCGGGTGCCCTCCGACGCCGCGACTTCGACCTTGCCCCCGCCCAGCAGCTTCCCGTAGCCTTTGATCCACTCGATCTTGTTTTTCTTGAGCAGGAATTCAACGCCCTTGGCGTGCTTGGTGACGACTTGGTTCTTACGCTCACCAACCCGCGCGAAATCCAGCTCGAGACCCTTTTGCGTAAGGCCCCACTCCTCGCTGTGCAGCGCGTTTTCGTAGAGGTCGGCGTAGTGCAGTAGCGCTTTGGTCGGGATGCAGCCCACATGCAGACAGGTGCCGCCAAGCTTTGGGTCTTTCTCGACGACGCCGACCTTCAGGCCGTATTGCGCCGCC
>JAKZVK010000750.1:0-6638 GCA_047516085.1 Bryobacterales bacterium | reverse complement strand
CCGCCTTGGAGACGCGGGCGTTAGCCGATCAGCGTGTGTCGTAAACGGTCGTTTGCGACAGGCGGGCGAGGGCACGCCGAGGAACAGGACATGTTGAGCGCGCGGATCGACGATCTCACGCAGCGGGTGCAAGACTTCGCGGCGCAGCACGAGAAACACGCCGCCGCCTTGCAGGCGCAGCGGCCGCCCAGGGTTGCCGCGGCCGCCGGGGGGAGCGCCATCTACAACCGATCGCCGAACTCCTTAATCGCGACCGCAAGGGCCGCGTCAAGCCAACGTTCAAATGCACTGGCAATCTCTGTTTCGCGAGTCTTCCACGTAATTACGAACGGCTCAAGAGATGCAGGGGAAAACTCATCCGACACCAGTTCTCGATCGTCGGAATTTTCGTACGACTCCAAACGCGAGAAAGCCGTCACCTCCATGATTCCAGACAACTCTCGGCCAACGTGATGGAACGATGTCACGAAGGTGAGACGCTCTCGGCCGACCCGCATGGAAGCCTTGAGGAAGTAGTGGGCTTCATCAAAATTCACGTACTTTCCAGACGCCTCACCGGACTTGACTACTTCGAACTTGTACCAGTGAGCGTTGTCCCGATCTGGCCCACCCTCCGCAACGTGAACATCTGGTGCTCCGGCAAAGGACACCGGTTCTATCAGTTGCGTAAACGCCCGCTCGATCTGACGACGAGTCCGCCCACGAAGCAACTCCGCCAGATCGTTGACTTGCCTGAACTCCGCTTGCTTCTCTGCGCGGCGCTTACCAAATTTAGCAGCCAGACTCTCAATGACCGCGGAAGTCAGCGAACGGGCCGCAGAGATCTCCGAGTCAACGTCTATGCTTAGTGCTTGTAAGATCGCGTTTCGTTCAAGGCGAGCAAAGAGACTGGCCAATGCACCAAGGTCACCAAAGTCGGCCTTCTCAAGACAATCGATGTACTCGGATCTCAGGTCACGGTCTATTACCAACGGCAGCAGGTCTGTTTCAAGGAGGATCAGTGTCGTCAAGATGCGAGCTACTCGACCATTGCCGTCCTGGTACGGGTGAATCTGAGTAAGCCTGTGATGTGCCCAGGCCGCCACGATGAGTGGGTCCTCGTCGCGGTAGCTGGCAAGCCATTCGACTAGCCGGTCAACCTCAGCGTCGACATGTTCGGGTGGACAATACTCATGAATCACGCCGTCTGGCCGGCTGGGGTTGTTCGGTTGCTTCTTGAAGGCGCCGCGAGAAAGCGGTATGTCGAATCGCTTCCCGAACTGATCAACGGCGATGGTCGTCTCTTGGTGACGAGTTAGAGTCGCATGTAGTTCGTGGACAACTCCTCTTGTAAGTGCGCGCTGTTGTCCAACGCAGTCCATGACAAGCTCGATGGCGGCTTCCTGATCCCTCAGGATGCTCACGAGTCTGGCCGGTTCGATGTCTGTGCTTGATCGTGCGACAAGATCTTCGATGAATCCGGCGGTTACGAGCGCCTCGGTCGTTCCTCGATCGAGGTCGTACAATTGCTCCAAGATCCCGGTTTCGATGCTGAGTCGGCGAACAAGTTGAGTCGCAAAACGCTGTAGTCCTTCCGGGCTTGACTGCTGGAGGCGCCCCTTCGCCGTCCGCCAGCTCTCATAAAGGGGTCTGATGTCCGCCAAGTCGATTGCTCGGTCAGCATTCGATAGGGGTTCTATCGGCTTCCAGCGATACTCGCGCATTTGAAGCTAATCATAACGCGGAAGAGCGACGTGTGGGCTTGATCCGATCTCGTGGACACGTATGGAGGGACGGATACGATGTCCACGATGGCAGCCACGAAGCAGGGACGGCGTCCGCGCGGCCGTGAGCCCGGCCCGGGTGCGTTCGCGGATCAACTCCCGCTCGAACTCGGCCAGCGCCGCGAAGATGCCGAACACGAGGCGGCCGGCCGCCGTGGTGGTGTCGATCTACGCGCCTTGCCCGGTGAGCACCCGCAGGCCCACGCCGCGGGCCGACAGGTCCTGCACGGTGTTGACCAGGTGGGTGCGGGTGCGGCCGAGGCGATCGAGCTTCCAGACGACGAGCACGTCGCCAGTCCGGAGCGCGCGCACGCAGCTGTCGAACCCCGGGTGGTCGTCGCGAGCGCCGGACGCGCAGTCGTGGTAAACGTGGACCGCGTCGACGCCCGTGGCCTGCAGTGCGTTGCACTGCAGGTCCAGCGACTGGGAGCCGTCCGCCTTTCAGACGCGGGCGTAGCCGATCAGCATGTGTCGTAAACGGCCGTTTGCGACACACGGGCGAGGACGACGTCCAGTACGCGCCGCCGTGTGTCGTATCCCGTGTCTGATTCTATGTCTTGCATACGTCGAGCGCGTGGGCCCGTGCCGCGCGCAGAACGCGCCCGGCGGAGTGCACGGACGGATGGCCTCGGTGATCGCGCCCAGGAACCAGCCTCATCGTTCTATCGCGATCTCGCTCCACTGCTGCTCATGGTGTCCCGCATCGCCTGACCACGTTCACCATGGCGACGATTAAGCGGGAGCTGGGAAGTTGCCCCCCCCTGCCCAGCCGTCGCCGCGAGCATGCAGGACTCACGTGGGTCGTGATAGCTCCGCGCCCTTCCTGCGGCGCTTTCGAATCCCGTCGACCCAACGATCAAGCCCATCGATATCTGCCTTGATAGATGCTGGTCCCGGAATATCGGCTCGCGCCGCCGCAGCTTGGTCGTGGCCCGGCAGCCATTTCGAGCACTTCGTCATCGCTGTCTCCACTGCCCTGCAGTCCTCTACCGTGATATCCGCGATCACTGCGACATGCTGAGTTTGCACGCCAGGTCTGTAGCGTTCCACGATTCCCCCAAGAAGAACTTCCTCGAGGCCGCGTTCCCACGCCTCCCGGAGATAGCCATATATCAGGCTGGCGTCCCTTTCGTACGCAGCTTGATGACCATCGCGGTGCAGCTTCTCGGCCTCTTGGAGCAGCTTCCTCAGGTGGCTTATACGTCTTGACACCTTCAGGGCTACCCACGGCAGTTCCTCGGCACAGATCCCCGCGCCCCCTACCAGCTGCCGAACATGCTGGTCGAGCTGTGCAACATTCTCTTCGTCGGCGCATTGCTTGAGAAGAAGCAGAAACACGACATCGTGCGTGAAGACGATGACTTGACGCTTCTTCGCTTCCCGAACCAGCCGAAGTGCAACACCCTCTCGCCACTTGTAATCAAGCGACGACACAGGGTCGTCGAACACAATGCCTGAGGGATCGTCTGCCGTACTGAGCTCGGCGAAAAATGCCGCAATGGAGAGGCAGCGCTGTTCTCCCTCGCTGACCACTTTCGGTAATTCGACACCGGGCGCTCGTGTCAGGACAAGCTTGTGGTACAGGATCCCTTCTGTGCCGCCGACTTCCTTTAGTTCGACTTCCACATGTCGAAAGTCTAGATGCGATAGCTCCTCCTGAAAGCTCTGCTTGAGTTTCTTCGTGACAACCTTACGCGTGACAGTGGTGCTCTTACTCGTAATGCCGTGTGTCTTAGTCTCGTCGAGACATAGGCCGTAGGCGGCGTATCTTCTCTTGCGCTCGATCTCCTCGAGGACGACGGGCTCATACCGTGCGAGCAGCTTGCGTGCGCGTAGCTCCCCCGCCTCCGCGCTCATCCGTTTCCTTGTCTCGTCGATCGCTCCGTTCCGCAGCGTCTCCAGTCGCTCTACGACCTGGCCAGAAATGGCGTCAGCCGAATCCGTTACCGACGTCATGGCGGGACAATCCCCGGAAAGATCGCGATCGTCGCTTAGCGCAAGAACGACAGCCTTACGGCGTTCTTCCGCGATTTTCAGTGCCGCGGCTATAGTGTCGGACACGTCGTCGTGCTCAATACGAATCTCGGCGAGCGTTTCGTCAGTCGATTCCGTCGCGACCTGAAGGTCGGTGAAGGTATTCCTGAGTCGCCCGAGAGTTTCTCGGGCCTGCCGGAGTTGCTGTTCGGTGGTCGATACGACGAACGTCTCGAACTGCTGGAGCCTGTGACGCGCCGCGTGGCCGAGGTCCTGTTGGCAGAGCACGCACTGCGCGCCGTCCTCCACGACGGGAAACGGTTGGCCGGGATAGCCGAGGTCCTGCGAGAATCGACGCGCGTACTCCCAAAGCGCTGTCCAAGCTTCAGCACCCGTGCCGGCTAACATCTCTGTCTTGAACGTAGCTTCCCGGAGTCGTTTGGCTTCCTCGCTCTTGCGACGAACTTCCGTTCGGGCATTGAACAGCGCGTCAAGGGCTTCTTCCGAAAGTTCCGCCTCCACGTCCTTGATGTGGCGCGCCAACGACCGAACACGCCCGTCGCGAAGGGTCAGCTGACGGATCAGCTTCCCAGGGTCGCTTGCCTGTAAGTCGAGAAGTGACTGCTCCAGCAGCGCCAGACGGGATTCGTCCTCTGCCGAGAGGTGTGAGAGCGCTTGCACCGCTTCAGGCTTGGTGAGTGAAGTTATGTTCGCCAGGAGTTTTGCGACAGCGGTTCCTTCTGGCACTTGGGCGCGCACATCTGCAAGGTTGCTTGAAGCGAGGGAGCGCTGTTCACGCTCGAGTTGGACGCGGATGGCCTTGCTAGCCCTGACGAGCTTGTCGAAGAGGTCGAGACCGAAGGGCCGGAAGGCGACGTCGGTCTTTTCAGTAAGGTACACGGTGGCGCACTGGGCGTCGAACACGCTCACGCGGGAGACAAGATCGTCCTCGCCGCGCCCCGCCCACTCTCGTGAGTCGTGCTCAGCCCCTACCTTGTACTTGATCGCCACGACGGGTGCGAGCGGCGTGGTGCCCGAAACGACATTGCCGAGGATTCGCTCTTGACCGCGAGCCCGGCACGCGCTCTTTAAGATGCGAATGTAGCCGGTCTTCCCGGCGGCGTTGTCGCCGTAGACCACCGTGAGACTTGGCCCAAACCTGAGGGTCTGGTTTTCCGCGAGGGCGTTTACACCCCGGTGATGGAATATGGACGAGAGCGAGACGGGTGGGGCCACGCCACGCTTGTCCGGCACGTGCTCCCCGGCGAGCGGGACGACGTTTCGCTCCGCCGCGAGACCGTGTGCAGCCTTGCAGATTTCCGCAAGCTCCTGGATCTCAGCTGCAGAAAGCTCGCCGTTCGCGACGAGGCGTCGTAACGCATCGCGCTGCCAGTCCGGGCGATCCTGAGACCATAGGAGTATTTCTTGCAGGACTGTCACTGATCCGTACCTTCCGACACGAAATCAAGTTAACGTGTTGATATTACGTGTCTTATTGAATTGGCGAGTGGCCGGGTCCGCGCCGAACTGGGGACTTGGCATCCCGACGTCGGGATCGGGTCCAGCCCCGCGTGTGCGGGGGCGCCGTTCTCAGTGCTGGCCTTCTCGAGCCACTCGCGGGTCCATTCTTTCACGGTTCGTCGTCGCTGAACTCCGGCGTCAGGCCTCGCAGCAACGCGCTCCAGTGACCGGGTGATCATGCAGGTCCGGGCACCGTTCGCTGAATTTCAACAGCGTCACGACCGGAAGCTTCATGACCGAATCAAGCGATGCGGGCGGGCGTTCGGGATCTTCAGGGCGGTGGCCATGCTTTTTTCGAGGTCAACTTTGGTCAGACTTTCCGCAACGTGGTTTGAGCCTTCTTTTAAACAATTTCAGTCCAGATCACCCGGCGCATCGAGCGCGGCTCCGAACCACAGAGGAGGCATCGCCGCTCTCTCAGTCCCCACGCACACTACTCCACCCTGACTCCCCTATCTCCCGCCGCTTCTCCCCAGCGTTCCGATGCTCGATCCGCGATCGCCAGAGATCGAGACCCTCGGGACGGGCTCGTGTCGGTGTGAAAATCTCGGCGCGTGTGATCGTTCGCGCGCGTGCAGCCGGTCATGCGCGCCGGTCGCCGCCGCGCACCCGGCCGCGGTGCGGGCGTGCCGGCCGCCGCCGCTACCAGCGCATCGTGGCCCGCGCGAGCGCGCCGTGATCCGTGCCGCCCTGCAGGGAGCGCTCCCGGCGCTGCGCATCGACGCCCAGCTCGACCTTCGTACCCGCGCCGCCGAGCGCGCCGAGGCGATAGCCCAGCCGGTAGTCCCGCCCGGATGCGGAGGTCCCGACACCGAACGTGGGCGTCCCCACGAAGCGGCTCCCCACCGGCAGCCCGTAGCCGACCTCACCGTCGAGGCGGTTGCCCGACGCGAGGCCGCCGTTGGCCAGCCCCGCCATCGTCTCCCGGCCCCACATCGCCTCGGCCCCGCTCGTCGCCTGACCGCCCCACGACGGCGCCACGCGCGCCGTCAGGCCCAGCGGCGTCGACGGCGTCGGGTTGTAGCTCAGCGACAGCGCCATGCCCCGTTCCCTGAACCCCTCGGCCTGGTGCACCACCAGCATCCGCACCCGCACGTCGACCGCCAGCCCGGTCGACGCATCCGACACCACCAGCCCGCCGCCCACGTCCATGCCGGCGCCGGTCTCGGCGTCCCCGCCGTCATGCCGCAGTCCGACCTCGACGCTCGGCCGCAGCGACAACCGGCCGGCGAGCGTGTAGCCCCGTGCGCCCTCCAGCCCCGTCCGGAACCGGGTCACCGCCGCCACGGTCGCCGCCAAATTCCCACCGGGTCCTTCGACGCCGTCGATCGACGTGCCGACCCACAGGGCATCGGCCTTGAACGCCAGCTCGAAGCCGCT
>JAKZVK010000749.1:0-7409 GCA_047516085.1 Bryobacterales bacterium | reverse complement strand
GCCAGATCAATGCCGCGTAGGATTTCGACCCGGTGGGACCCACTGTCGATCGTTTTGGCCAGCCGGCGGACTTCAATGATCGGCCTCGGATTCGACATTTGGGGGTGGTGAAACCTATTATGGCATTACATGCGCAAAGCAGCCCCGCTACTGACGGTGGTCCTGACGGTTCTACTCATGGCGGGCTGCGGGTCGCTGCCGTCCTGGCTGGGCGGCGACACGGGCTCGGGGCCGGGGTCGCCGAGCACGACTGGCGGCAACCCCGCCAGTGCCTATCAGCCAAGACCGATCATCGTGGCGTTTGGTGATAGTCTGACGGCGGGTTTCGGCGCGGACCCCGGCGAGAGCTACCCGGATTTTCTGCAACAGGAACTCGACCGGCGAGGGTACGAATACCATGTCGTCAACGAAGGCATCAGCGGCGACACCTCGGCCGGCGGCCTCGTGCGGACCTCCATCGTCGCCGCCCGGAAACCGCAGATCGTGATCATCTGTTTTGGGGGTAACGATGGCCTGCGTGTCCTGTCGGTGAGTCGCATGCGGCGGAACCTAAGCCGCACGGTCGAGCCTTTACAGAAGCAGGGCATCAAAGTGGTCCTCTGCGGCATGAAACTGCCGCCGAACTATGGCGCGGACTACCGCGAGGAGTTCGAGCAGGCGTTTGCCGAGGTGGCGGAGGACTCCGGCGCCGTGTTACTTCCTTTCCTGTTGGAGGGTGTCGCCGACAAGCCGAGCCTGATGCAGGACGACGGCATTCACCCCAATGAGGACGGCAACAAGGTCGTCGCCGCGAACGTGCTGAAGGTCTTGGAGCCGCTGTTGACCCCTCCCGCGCAGGACGAGCAGGCCGGAAACCCATAGCCGCCCGTGCGGTGCGTCCCCGTTCAGCTTCCTCGTGCTATGGTCACAGGGCCCACCTCATCCCATGGAGCAACTCGGCCTCAATCTCGCGCCGGAACGCCGCATCTACACCGTCGCTGAACTAACCTCCGGGATACGGAACCTGCTCGAAGTCGAATTCGGCGACGTATGGGTGATGGGCGAGATCTCGAACGCCCGCGCCGCGCCCAGCGGCCACCACTACTTCACGCTCAAAGACGGCGAGGCGCAGCTTCGGGCCGTGTGCTTTCGTCAGCAAGCCCGCTATCTCAAGATCAAGCCGCAAGACGGCCTCGCCGTGATGGCCCGCGGCCGTATCAGCGTCTACGAGGCGCGCGGCGAATACCAGATCTACATCGAGCACCTCGAGCCGCAGGGCTACGGCGCGCTGCAGCTTGCCTTCGAGCAACTCAAGAAGAAGCTCGCCGCCGAAGGCCTCTTCGACCAGGAACGCAAACGCCCGCTCCCGACGCTGCCCCGCCGCATCGGCATCGTCACCTCCCCGTCAGGAGCGGCGATCGCCGACATGTTGCGCATCTTGCAGCGCCGCTTTGACGGGTTGCATATCCAGCTCTACCCCGTAAGGGTGCAGGGGGACGAAGCCGCCGCGGAGATCGCCCGCGGGCTTCGTCATTTCAGTGATACGCAATTCGTCGAAGTGGTGATCGTGGGCCGCGGCGGCGGATCGCTCGAAGACCTCTGGGCCTTCAACGAAGAGACCGTCGCCCGGGCGATCGCCGCGTCCGAGGTTCCTGTGATCTCGGCCGTCGGACACGAGACCGACTTCACGATTGCTGATTTCGTCGCCGACCTTCGTGCGCCCACCCCGTCGGCTGCCGCCGAGTTGGTGGTGCGGCAAAAGGCAGAGTTCCTCGAGGCTGTTCGGGGGCTTCAGTCTCGTCTGGTCCAAGCCTTGCGCTACAAGTTGGCCACCTCGGGCCGCCACCTTGTCGAGAGCAGCCTCGACCGTGCTACGGCCTCGGTGCGGCACAAGCTGTCGCGGCTCTCCCAGCGGCTCGACGAGCAGGGCTTCCACCTACGGGACGAAATCCGCCGCAGCCTCCGTGCCCGCGAGCGCCGCTTCCGCGAGACGATTGAGTTGTTGGCGCGGCTCGATCTGCGCGTGAAACTCGCCCAGGGCCGCAGCCGCTTGGACGGCTGCTCGCTCCGCTTGCCTGCCGCCGCGCGGCATGGTCTCGAACGCTCTCGCAGCCGCCTCGACTCGCTCGCCCGCCAACTGGCGCACCTCAGCCCGCTCTCGGTCCTCGAACGCGGCTACTCGATCGTGCAGGATGCGAGCGGATCCGTCCTGCGCTCCTCCGGTCGTACCGAGGTCGGAGCACCCCTCGCCGTGCGCCTCCACGAAGGGGGGTTATCTGTCAGAGTCGAGGAAACAAAGTAGGAAGGCTGGTGCCGGCCTCCTGGCCGACGTTTCCGCGCACACAGTCCGTTCCACAGGCACGGGAGGAGACCGGCGGTGACGCCGGTCCTGCCCGCCGGGCGCGCGCGCCACACCCCGATCCGGGCTGGCCCCGGCGGGCTACGCTGCCACGTGGGAACTCGCCAAAACATCTCGCTCCACCCGTAACGGACCGCGCCTCCAATGCGAAAGCTATAATTGAAGACGGAATGAGGAGTTGTGCATGCTGAGAACCCTGCCGCTCGTGGCCCTGTTGGTCCTGGGCCTCATCGCGACGCCGTCCTGCACCCAGGACATGGCCCACGTGCCTGAAGGAGCCGCCCAAGCGGCGACCAACGAAGCCGACCGCAAGCCCGCCCCCGACTTCACCCTGCAGGACGAGCGAGGCGAAAACGTACAGCTATCGGAGTTTCAGGGGAAAGTCGTGCTCCTGAACTTCTGGGCGACCTGGTGCATGCCCTGCAAGATTGAGATGCCTTGGTTCGTCGAGTTCCAGCGCAAGTACAAAGACCGAGGCTTCTCGGTCGTAGCGGTCTCGCTGGATGACGAAGGATGGGAGATCGTCCGACCGTTCGTGAATGAGTTGGAATTGAACTTCCCCGTGGTGGTCGGCAATGACGAGATGGCCGACGAGTTCGGCGGCGTCGTCGCTTTGCCCACGACGTTCATCATCGACAAACAGGGCCGAATCACCGCGACCCACACCGGCCTGATCAGCAAAAGCGATTACGAGGAAGAGATCGAGCTGCTGCTGATGGAGCAGCGACAACAGGATGACTCCCGGTTGGTGACGCAAGGCGCCCGCTAGCCCGGAACTGGTCCCCGGTCTTGAAACCCGTGATGAAACGAACGCGACCGCCGGGTGCCCCATCGGTACCAGCCATTGCCGACCCACTGACAAAGGCCCGGCATGCGCGGGTCCCTACTTCCGTGCGTCCACTCGTTTTCTTGCTGCTGACAGGTGCTCTTTCCGCCGGCCAGCTCGCGGCCCAATCGTATCGAGGCTTGCGGGCCGCGACCGTGGTCCCCGGCCCACCGGTGGCGCTCAAGGCCGGCGAGACGGTCACGGTCCCGCTGACCGTTCAGATCCGCGGCGGCTACCACATCAACTCCAATCAACCCAACGAGGACTACCTTATCCCCACGCGGCTGACCTGGACCGCGGCCCCCGCTGAGGTGAAGGACATCCAATACCCCGAGCCCGAGCAAGTGACCTACGGCTTTTCCGACAAGCCGCTGTCGGTCTACTCGGGCCGGATCGTCATCCGCACGACCTTCCAGACGCCCGCACAGCTCCCCACCGAGCTAACCGGCAAGCTGCGCTACCAGGCGTGCAACGACAAAGCCTGCCTGCCGCCCAAGACCGTCGACGTCACCATCCCTGTGCTCTAGCTGGAAAGAGCGCGGCCCCGCCGGCCGGCGAGCGGGCGGTAGCGTCTCGGTTTGGGTTTCAACAGAAGTCCCGGAGGACGCCGGCTGTTTCGCGCGGCCACAACCGAGCCCGGAAGGCAAGTGACGGGTACGATGTTTCTTATAGAGGTATCGAAATCCTCGATCGAGTCTCGGGGCGTGACCCAGTCCTACGTGAGCCTCATCGAAACGGTCAACGCACAGGTCGCACCGATCATCTATCGCGCGCGCCAAGCGGCGGGTCTCACTCAGAAGCAACTCGCCGACCTAGCCGGCGCCAATCAGCCCAACATGGCCCGCCTCGGCCGCTAGTGGCGCAACTCTTTGGCGATCTCACGTCTCAGAGCTCTGGCTTCAGCCTGCAACGCCTCATCACTGGCCTCGAGGGCGAGCTTCAGGCATTCTCGAGCGTGCCCCAACACGGCAGCATATTTCACTTCGTCGTCGAGGCGGCGTTCCCCAAAAACCGCGGCTGTTTTGAACAGGGTCTTGGCGATTCCGACTAGAAATGCAGCTTTCGAGATATCGACAGGACGGGATTCGAACCTCTCCTTGACAGCCGCCCCGTCGGACGTGCCAACGAGGTCGCACACCTGAACAAAGATGTGACGGTCGACGATCCGAGCGACCGCCGCCTCGAAGACTTTCTCGACCGGCATGGCGCCGGCCCGCGTACGGCCGATGATCGGAGAGGGTCCCGAGGACGCGTCGGGAAGCGGGAAGTCGAGCGACACGGTGTCGCTGGTCGCCGTGGCCTTGTCGAACCCGCCCAAGGCATCGACGAGGCCTAGTGTCCTCGTACGGGCCTGAAAGCGAAACTGCCCGACGCAAGTCTTGTAAGGACCGGAATCCCACTCCGCAACCTTGTGGATACCGTCGGCGCAAGCCTGTTCAATATCCAGGGCGCCCCGAGCCATGCCTCCAATAATTGTGAGTTTCATGGCGGCAGCGCGCGCGGTGAAGACGTTGTCGGTCCGGAGCAGGTCATCCAGGTAGTTCAGCGTGTCGATGTAGTCGCGTGACTCATATTCGCGGTGTACCTGCTTCCAGAACTGAGCCCCCTCGGGCGCCGGTGTGCATGCCGTCACACCTACGGCCACTAGCAAGACCACGAGACCGAGTGGGCGAATCACACCGTGATGCATAAGCGCGATTATAGCGGTTCGAATTTTCGAAGCCTCGGCCTTCACAAGATCGTGGGCCCACGGCATCTCTTCAGCCTGCAAGCCGATGACCTAGCCGGCCACCTCGATTTCAAGGACATCCGGCGCAGTCGAGGTGACGGAACGTTAGCGGGCGCCTGCGGTCGGCACCGCTCGGACCCATGTCGACCGGCCAGGTATTGCTAGAATGCGGTGGCCGCGGCTGCGGCTTTGACGAGGAGAAACGCGATGAACAAGGTGTTGTTGGTATTGACTTCGGTTGCAGTGTGCACGCTGGCCCTGCAGCCCGCGGCGGCGCAGAACGCCGATGAAAAGATGAGTTTCTTCATCACGAGCGCGGGGCCCGGGAAAGGCGCCGATCTGGGGGGGCTGGCCGGCGCTGACGCGCACTGCAAGTCGCTCGCCAAGGCCGTTGGGGCGGGCAGCCGCACCTGGCGCGCTTACCTGAGCACCACCTCTCCCAACGCCAACGCCCGTGACCGCATTGGCAAAGGCCCTTGGCACAACGCCAAGGGTGTTCGCGTCGCGGAGAGCGTCGCGGACCTGCACTCAGACAACAACAAGCTGGGCAAGCAGACATCACTGAACGAAAAAGGCGGCGTAGTCAACGGCCGTGGCGACGACCCCAATCGGCACGACATCCTCACCGGCACCCAGGCGGACGGCAGCGCCTTCGCCAACGACGGCAAGGACCACACCTGCGGCAACTGGACGACCAGCGGCGAGGGCAGCGCGCAGGTCGGCCATCACGATCGCCAGGGCGGGGGCCCTGCACCAACGTCGTGGAACGCGTCCCATGGCTCGCGGGGTTGTGGCCAGGCGGACCTGCAAGGGACCGGTGGCAACGGCTACTTCTACTGCTTCGCCGAGTGAGGCAGACACCGCATGGCGCGGGCCGCCGGAAAAGTAGGGGCACGGCATGCCGTGCCCGATGTGCCCGCAGGCACGGAAGCACCTTTGTCACGGCTCGGGCCGACCCATCTCCGGTTGGTGCCTTCACGATGACGATGCGCCTGACCGCTTGTCTTCTGCTGTTCGCATTTGGGGCGGCGGCGCAGGACGGCCGGCAGGTGTTCACCGAGCACTGCCAGGTTTGCCACGGCGACGGCCGCGGCACCGAGCGCGGGCCCAACCTGGTCAATAACGGCAAAGTCCGCCGCCAATCCATCGACGAACTTCGCACGCTCATTCGAGACGGCATGCCCGGCATGCCGCCGTCCGACTTGCCACCCGCCGCGTTGAGCGCTGTAACAGCGTATGTGCGGTCACTGAGCGCGCCGGCGGTCGATGCACCGGTAGAAGGCGACCGCGCAGCCGGCAAACAGTTCTTCTTCGGCAAGGGAGGCTGCGCGGGCTGCCACATGTCGTTCGGCAGAGGCAAAGCCGTGGGGCCGGACCTCTCTTCCGTAGCCCGTACGCGGACGGTGGAAGAGATCAGGCAAGCCGTGCTGCGTCCGTCGGACGATATCAAGCCCGGCTACGAAGTCGTCAATGTGCGATTGGCCGATGGGCGAAACCTACGCGGATTCGCACGCAGTCAGAGCCGCTACAACTTGCAGCTACAGGATCTTCAAGGGCAATTCCATATGCTCGCGGCGGACGAGTTCACCCAGGTGAACCAAGAAGAGACCTCGTTAATGCCCGAGGCCGCTTGCAAGCCGGACGAGTGCCGCGACGTCGTCGCCTATCTGAGTTCGCTCGGCGGTGTCACCCTCGGCTCTGACATACACCCCTTTTCGTCATCCGGGGGGCCGACCTTCGAGCAGATTCTCATTCCGACCCCCGACAACTGGCTCACCTACCACGGCTCGATCAGCGGTGACCGGCACAGCCGCCTCGACCAGATCAACACCTCCAACGTGAAGGACCTCAAGCTCGAGTGGGTCTTCCCGATTGACCACCCGATGCTGCAACTGACGCCCGTCGTGGTGGACGGGGTCATGTACATCACGGGCCCCGACCAGGTCTTTGCGCTCGACGCGCGGGCCGGGCGAACGATCTGGCACTACGAGCGTCCGGAGACGGAGGGCGGTGGCCAGGGCAAGGGGACCAACCGGGGCGTGGCGGTACTGGGCGACCGCGTCTACACGGTCACCAACGACGTGCATCTCGTAGCCCTGCACCGCCTGACCGGAGAGCCGCTCTGGGAGGCTGACATCATCGAGGGGCTCGACAAGAAGAACTACGGCAGCACGTCCGCGCCGCTCGTCGTGAAAGACATGGTCGTGGCCGGGACCTCGGGCGGTTACATCGGCGTGCGCGGCTTTCTCTCCGCCTTCAAAGCCGATACCGGCGAGCGCGTGTGGCGTTTCTTCACGGTGCCGAAGCCCGGCGAGCCGGGGTCGGAGACCTGGCAGGGAACCGCGCTCACCGAGTACGGCGGCGGTGGGGCCACCTGGATGACGGGTACCTACGACCCCGAGACCGACACGATCTTCTGGGGGACGGGCAACCCCTATCCGTCGATGAACGGCGATGAGCGGCTCGGCGACAACCTCTACACCGACGCGGTCCTGGCGCTCTCCTCCGACACGGGC
>JAKZVK010000748.1:0-2868 GCA_047516085.1 Bryobacterales bacterium | reverse complement strand
AGACGGGCTTCTTCAGTGAGGACCTCGGTCCGCCGGTCACCACCGAATGGAACCTCGGCCCAGCTACGTTGTTCGGCAAGCGGCTCTTCTCGGTACGAGAGTGCGACCTTGGTCAACTCCGTAGCCTCGCTGTGCTTGCGGTGCCAGACGACTGGCGGCGGTATTGGCTGTGTGTCGTCCCAGCGGGCGACCACTTGGTCGCCGGCGGCCACACTGGCTTGCACGATCTCGTCGATGGTCGCAGTCGCAAGACCGCTCGGCCGGGCACGCTCAAGCAGCGTCACGGCTTCCTCGAGAATCTCGTGGAGGAGATTGCCGAAGGCCAGAGGATCGAGGGTGAGCGGCTCGTCGGTCTCCGTGGGCTCCGACCATCCGAAGCCATAGGTCCAGAGATACCCGAGCGGATCGCGTAGGAGCTTGACCAACGAGGAGGCGGATTGACGCCGATCGAGCGCCTGCAGAAGCAGTGGATGGTTGGCTCGTATGAGTCCGTCGTGCGCAGTCATCGCCTCGCGGTGCCAGTCGATCCAGGTAGATCGTGTCGACAGCGCGAGTGGTTGTGCCGCAAACTCGGAGTCCCGTGCGAATAGCCGATCCGTTGCACTGGCCGCGTGCTCAGGCTCACGACTCTGTGCACGATAAACCTCCGTCACTGCGCGTGGATAGAGCGGCGACGTACCGTTGATTCGTCCTTCGCTGTCCCGTCGTGCTCTGGAGCACACAAGTGCCTGGCCAGTCATGTGGCAAATGGTCTGAAAATCCCGCCGATCGGCTTGGTGGACGGGGAGCGGATCGAGGCGCGTGGCAGAGATGACATGGTCGGGCAGCAGCGGATCCTCGCTCGCGCGCCGTGGCCAGGACCGTGACGTGAGGCCAACAAGCCACGTGAATGGCCGGCTTATGGCCGCAACCGTTGATGCCGGAGCCCAGAGTATCGCCGCTTCGGGTTCCAGACCGTCGTCAACTCGGAGGCCGCCGAGCGTGACGTCGAGGGCGGCCGCCGGCCCTTCGGCGAGGGCTTTTCGCCAGATGGCCAGGGCCTGTGCCCGCAGGAGAAGTTCACCGATCTCCGCCGCCGCATGGAGACCCTTGGCCAGAGTCTCGACGATCTGATTGAGTCGCGGTCGGTGATCTACACCGTCCGAGAAGCTCTCGGGCGTGAGCGCTGCGATCGCCCGCTGCCAGCGCGCACCGTCAAGCAAAGGTGCGTCCTCAGGCAGGGCTCGCCACCAGTCGCCCGGCAGCGCCGAGAACAGCGGATTCTGAGAGCGCAGGAGCCCAACGAGGCGGGTGAGGCGCGTTTGCGAGAAACCGCGGAGCAAGGTTTCGGCGAGTGCCGCCGCGAGCTGGCCTGCAGAGGTCGTGAGCACCGCGCGGCCGTGCGCGAAGTGGATGGACAGGTTGGCGGCTTCCCCGAGGGCCAACATGTGGTCGTCCCAGGCTTCGGGAGAGGCGGTGGCGATCGCGATCTCTTGGGGCGCGGTACCTTGCGTGAGATGCTGGCGCGCCCATCGGAGCGCTTCCAGGACCTCGTGCCTGGGACTCGCGCAAGAGATGGCGCTGATGGTCGGTGTGGCCGACGCTCGGACCTCTATCCGGACGGCAGTCGAGTGGAGCCAGTTTGGGATGTACCTTGCGTCGGCGATCCAGGCGACGTCAGTCGCCTGGGTCATCGCGGAAAGCAGCGGTCGCCAGACCGGCGACATCTCGGTATGCCCGCGGATTGCAATCCGGCCAAAGAGCGCACGCGAATGGCGAACATGCTCCAATGCGGCCGCAACGAGATTGCGCGGCCGAAGTTGGTTCGCGGGCAGATGTTTGAGCACCTCTCTCTCGAGAGTGGCGAGGGAACCAAGACGCGCCGCTGCCGTTCCGGTACTTGCTGCAGCCATCTCTGCTGTGAGGTCCAGCCCCGCCGTCCAGGCCTGGCCGAGCGTCGCGGCTGCGGCTCGTTGAAAACCCGGCAGCGCCTTGATCGCGTCGAGGTCGCCCAGTGGCGTGACCAGCGCCGCAGCCAATGCGAGGTTCAGTGCATCGTCATCAATCGGTTGAAGGAAGCCACCGGCTAGACGCGCAGCCAGTTGCTCCATGGTGCAAAGCTGGAGGCCTTGTTGAGCATCGATTGCAGCCTGGGTCCGGTGGGTACGCCAAGCATTGCGATTATGGACGATGATCGTTTGGCGCAACATTCACCTCACATCGGTGTGGGGTTGATCAGAAAGGGTGAAGTGGCCGGTTTCTAGGGAACACCCCAATACTGGGAGTTCAAGGAAGACCAGCAATGTAACATATCGGCATCGACCTGGACAGCAAAGATAGTTAAGTGTGTCCGTGGAACCGCACGGGCACGATCCTGGAAGAGACCCGGTGTCGTACGGATCAAGGACGCCGCCGCGCGGGTGGCACGGCTGATCTTCCTCTCTGAGCGCGCGCTCGACCATCCACTACCGCAAATATTCAGCAATGCGCAGGATCGCTGCGTGGAGCCCGCGTAGGGCTGATGCGAGGCGCGTTGACCGGCTGGCCTGCATCGCGGAATCTCCGGACACGGCATCATGGCGCCTGGGATCCCCGACGCTCAAGCGCGGCGGGCCACTGCCGTACGTCTCGCCGCCCCTTTGGTGAAAGCGCGTAGTGGCCGGTCTTCACGCGATCAAACCACCCGTAGTGGTTGTCTCGCAATATCGGGCCGGTTCGCGACACTCCGGTACGCTCGCTCAGGACGCTGACCTTGAGAACACCCTGGTCCGCGAGCTGGCGTGCGCATCGTAGCGCGTCCTGACGGTACGCTGTGAGTCGTTCCCGGGAGGATGAGCCTCCATCCTCTGGATCCCCGACCCGTTCGGCGAACTCCTTGAGCAGGCGCTC
>JAKZVK010000747.1:0-12731 GCA_047516085.1 Bryobacterales bacterium | reverse complement strand
GGCGCCTTCCCCGGGGAAGATGTAGTCGTTCTTTCCCCACGCGATCAGCGTCGGCGGTTGATGCTTGCGGAAGTAGGCCTGCCACTCGGGGTACAGCGGCGGATTCGTCCCGTAGCTGGAGAACAGCTCGATCTGAATGTCCTTGTTCCCCGGACGGTCGAGCAAGTACTGGTCGTTGAACCAGTTGTCAGGTGCGATCGTCTCCACGTTGCGAACACCGTGGGTGTACTGCCACTTGGTCGCCTCGATCGTCAGCAGCGAGTCCCGCAGGACCTTGGCGTTCTCGGGCGTCTTGTCTTTCCAGTAGGCCTTGATGGGGTTCCAGAATTCTCGAAGGCCTTCTTCGTAGGCGTTGCCGTTCTGCACAATCAGCGAGTCAACCCGCTCCGGATGCTTGGTGGCGAGACGGTAGCCGACCGGGGCGCCGTAGTCCATCAAGTAAATGCTGTAGCGTTCCAGGCCGATCGTCTCAACGAAGCGGTCGACGACCTCGGCCAGGTTGTCGAACGAGTAGTCGAAGTCCTTCAGGTCGGGCATCGCGCTGGCGCCGTAACCGGGATAGTCCGGAGCTACCAAGTGGAAGCGGTCCGCCAACCGCGGAATCAAGTTCCGGAACATGTGCGACGACGTGGGAAAGCCGTGCAGCAGCAGGACCGTCGGTGCATCCGCCGGGCCGGCTTCGCGATAGAAGATATCCAGCCCATCGATCTCAATCGTGCGATGTTTGGTTTGCTGTAGTGCTTGTGACATGATTTTCTCCCTTTTTGTAGTCCACAGCCAAAGGCTAACTGCCCTGTATGAGATACACGCAGCTATCCAAACCTCACAAAGCATTTAGGTGACTGATTTCATTAGGTTTCAAGAGCACCTGGGAGGCTCGACGATGGAAACGAAGTCTCGTTGAAATTACGATTTGTCGTTGACAAGACACGAAATCTCGTTATCTAATGGGTGCAGGTCATGACGAGCGCGGAAGCTCAGGGCAGTGGCGAACAGATCGAGCCCCGGTCTCTCAATCTGGAGTTGCTTCAGTCCATCTCCCTAGCCGTGGCGGGCGCTCGCGACGTCGAGAGCGTGCTGCAGATGATCGTGACCGGACTGGCCGACGAGGCGTCCTGCACGCTCGCCCGCATCTGGCTGGTCGCTCCCGGTGACATTTGCGAACGATGCCCCATGCGGGCTGAGTGTCCGGATCAAGCACGGTGCCTACACCTGAAGGCGAGCATGGGAAGGCCGACGAACCCTAAGAGCGGCGACCAGTGGCACCGGATGGACGGTGACTTTCAACGCTTCCCCCTGGGTGTCCGGATCATTGGACGCATCGGGGCGAGCGGGGAATCGGAACGCCTGCTGGACACGGCCGGCGACAAGCAGTGGATCGGCCACGACGACTGGCTGCGTCGAGAGGGCATCCGCTCCTTTGTCGGTCACCCACTCTCGTTCCGCGGCGAGATCCTGGGAGTCTTGGGAGTGTTCACCCGGGAAGGGCTAGGTCCGCAAGAAGTGGCTTGGCTGCGTCTGTTCGCGGACCACGCGGCAGTAGCGATCACCAACGCCCGAGCGTTCTAGGAGATCGAGCAGCTCCGTCGTCGGCTGGAACTCGAAAACGAGTACCTTCGGCAAGAAGTCAAAGTCGCTCACGGCTTCGGAGATCTGATTGGTCAAAGCGCGGCGTTGCGGAAGGTCTTGGACCAGGTTGGCCTTGTAGGGCCCGCCGATACGACCGCGTTGATCTGTGGGGAATCAGGGACGGGGAAAGAGCTGGTCGCTCAGGCCATTCACGAACGCAGCCGCCGCAAGGACCGTGCCATGGTCAAGGTGAACTGCGGCTCCGTGCCACGGGAACTGTTTGAAAGCGAGTTCTTCGGTCACGTCAGGGGGGCGTTCACCGGGGCGATTCGCGACCGCATCGGCCGCTTTCAGCTAGCCGATGGGGGAACGCTCTTTCTGGACGAAGTCGGCGAGATCCCCTTGGATCTGCAAAGCAAGCTGTTGCGCGTCTTGCAAGAAGGGACCTTCGAGCGCGTCGGGGAGGATCGCACCCGCAAGGTCGACGTCAGGGTCATTACCGCGACCAATCGGGATCTGAAACAAGAAGCCGAGGCCGGACGGTTCCGGGAGGATCTGTACTACCGGCTCAGCGTCTTCCCCATCGAGGTGGCTCCTCTCCGCGAGAGGTTGGACGACGTGCCGATGCTGGCTGCCCATTTCCTCGAGGTGGCCTGCCGGCGGTTGCGTGTTCCTCCGCAAAAGCTCAAGCGCCGTCATGTCGAAGCCCTTCAACGCTACCACTGGCCGGGCAACGTCCGGGAGCTGCAGAACGTCATCGAGAGGGCGGTTATCGGAGTGCAGTCGGGCGCTCTAGAGTTTGCTTTGCCTTCAGACTCACACGAGAGCCGGCGGACGCCCATCGTGAGTGGCAAGTCGAAGGGCGGCCCCAACGAGATTCTGAAATACAGCGACCTCAAGCGCCAGGAACGCGACAACCTGCTCGCGGCCTTGGAGGCGACGCATTGGAGGATCTCCGGCCCAGCCGGAGCCGCCAAGCTGCTCGGGCTCAGGCCCACGACTCTGGCCTCCAAGATCGAGGCGCTGGGGTTGCGGGAGGAGTGAACCGGAAAGGACGCGCCGAAACCATGCCGGCCGACCCGGCCCTCGACCAACGAATGACGCGGCGCTCCATCGACCTGGCCGCTTCAGCAAAGCGGTCGGGCAATACGCCGGTAGGCTGTGTGGTCACGCTGAAGGAGCGGATTGTGGCTGAGGCCGAGGAGCAGTGTCCTGTCGGCAGCAACCCATTCGCGCACGCCGACACTCTTCCGGTCACGGCGGCTCTTCGAGACTTGAGCCGAGAGAGGCTGCGGTAGACAACGCTCTACACAGCTCTACACAACAAGCGAACCGTGTTTCCTCTGCTCGTACGCGATCCGTGAGGCGCACATCGCCCCCGTGGTCTTCTCGGTGGAGACTCCGGAGATCGGTGGGGCTACCTCGGCCTACCCCCTCTTGAGGGCGGGACATCGACCGCTGGGGCTCGCCGCCACAAATCGACCAGGGTCTCTTGGCTGCCGAGTATCGGAATCTGGGGGATGGTTAGAAGGATGTCCGTTGTACGATCGCGAGCTCTTGAACCTCTGAGGTTCGAGCGAATTGGGAGCCTCGCGACAATCCTTGCTGCTGTCGTGTCCCGGACTCTCGGATCCGCTATCGTTGAGACCGTCTGGCCCGGCGCGACACGGGAAACAGTCTCCCCGTCGCCAGCCGAGTTGACTTCCTGTTGGTAGCGAGGGTATCCATGAGACTCCACACCCCGCTCTGCAGTTTCTTAGGAATTCGATTTCCGATCTTCTGTGCGCCGATGGGCTTCGTGACGGGGCCCGACCTGGCGGGCGCGGTCAGCCAGGCCGGCGGGCTCGGTCTGATGTCGTTCAGCCGCAACCCTCCCGAGATCCTGCGGAATGATATCCGTGCCCTACGAGAGCGAACCGACCGGCCATTCGGCGTCAACATGCTGCTACCCGCGGACGTCGATGAGCAGGTTGCCGTGTGCATCGAAGAGCGTGTGCCGCTGCTGTCTTTCTTCTGGGGTGACCCGTCGGCTTTCGTGGACCCTGCTCATCAGGTGGGGCTCAAGGTGATTCATCAGGTCGGAAGCGTCGCCGAGGCGAAAACCGCAGCAGACGCCGGCGTGGACGTGATCATCGCGCAGGGCGTCGAGGCGGGCGGGCACGTCAGAGGCGAGGTTTCCACTTTGACATTGGTTCCCCGTGTCGTGGAGGCCGTGTCTCCCACGCCGGTGATCGCCTCGGGAGGTATCGCCGACGCCCGCGGGCTAGTGGCGGTCCTGGCGCTGGGAGCGCAGGGCGCCGTTTTCGGAACCAAGTTCCTCGCGGCCGAGGAGGCGAGAACACATCCGGTCTATCGGCAGAGGATACTGGACGCCCGCGAAGGTGACACGATCCGTACAACGCTCTTCGGCTATAGCTGGCCGAATGCCCCGCACCGCGTTCTCCGCACGTCGTTCGTCGAACAGTGGCTCGCTGAGGAAGCACGTGGGAACGAGGGTCGCCCCGACGAGCCGGTGGTCGGATCAACGACGGTTGGCGGGGAGAGGGTCGAGGTCCGTCGCTTCATGGGCTTCACGCCTCACCAGGAAACCACTGGCGATATCGAGTCCATGGCCCTCTATGCCGGCCAAGGCGTCGGTCTCGTGAATAGGGTCCAACCCGCCGGCGAGATCGTCCGTCAGATCGCCGCGGAAGCGAAAGCTCTGATGGGCGAATAGGCGTCATCCCAAAACCGCTCCGTGCGAATCGGACATCGTTGCTGACCCAACATGAGGACCGGGCCGTTACACGTACCTCGCTTCGTGTTCCACCAGGCTAACCCGGCGGGGGGTTCAGCGCGATGCTTCCAGCGGCTGGGCGGCACGCATGTCGGCATAGCCGGCGCCCTTGGTTCCGACGGGCTCAGGACCGAAATAGCGCGGGTCGTCGGCCGGGTGGGACTCGGGTTGGAAGCGCACGTCAAACGAGAGCCGTACACGCCCCAGCGGTGAGCGATTGTCGAGCGACCCGTGCAGGGTGAACCCGGTGAAGACAACCAGGTCGCCGGCTTGGAAGTCAGCGGTCAGCAGCCGACTTCCGCGCCCCTCGGCCAGGTCGATCGGGTGGTCGGCATTCACGCGCTCATAGGCTGCTTTCTGGACGACTTCGTTAGAGCGGTCCGCATCGTAGTTGACTTGGCGAATCGGGTCGATCAGGTCGCTGAAATGGTTGGAACCCTCGACGATCATGAGAGGGCCGTCGGTGACCGGCACGGCGCCCAGTGGGACCCAGGCGGTATAGATGCGATCGGACCGGCCCGCGAAAAACGGGTAGTCATAGTGCGGCCGTGTCGCGTTGCCAACCGCGGTAGGCCGGACGTAGATCAGGTCATGGGGCTGCGCGGGCTCACCGAAGACGGCGGCCATGACTTCGCACAGCCGCGGCCCCTGACTGACGCGGCGCAACGCGGGCCCGTCGCTGACCGACTTCCAGAATGCTCCGAGCTCGGGGGCCGCTTCGCGGCGGCGGCTCTCGCCGGTTGCGATGCCGTCTTGCGCGGGCGGGCGTATCTCTCCGACCGCTGCTAACCGCTCGAACACCTCTGCCCGTGCGGCCGCGATTTCACGTTTGTCGAGGACATCGCGAAAGAAAAGGTAGCCAGCGCGTTCGAGAACGCGCTGGTGCTCGCGGGCGTCAGCGAAGGACCTCTCGTGGAGTTGGCCCAGCAGGTTGCTCGGTACCGGGCGGCCTTGAATGGTTGCATCCGTCACGGCGGTTTCTTCTACGAACAGCTTCGAGGATGGTTGTTTTTCGAGAGCGGCAGTTCTCGGTTCTAGTGTCTTCCGATACGGTTTGCGGGCTCGTGCCGGACCGCTCCCTGACGGTCACGGCTCGGTTGGGATCGCGATCACGTTCGCCGCGCCGCCGTCGACGGGGATCGTTGTGCCCGTGATGTAAGAAGACGCGTCGCAAGCCAGGAAAACCGCCACTCCGGCCACTTCGCCGGCTTCGCCCCAGCGGCCCAGGGGCACGCGCTCGAGCACCCTGGCGGACTTCTGCTGGTCGTTTTGTAGCGCGCGGGTCATGGGCGTGCGCATCCAGCCCGGTGCGATCGCGTTGACGCGGACGCCGTACTTGCCCCACTCCGCGGCCAAGTCTCTCGTCAGCGAGACGATGGCGCCCTTGGTCATGCCGTAGATGGAGCCGCCACGCCCTAAGCCTGCGAGCCCGCCGCCCAAAGCCGAGAGGTTGATGATACTGCCGGAGCGCTGCTCGACCATCTGCTTTCCGACAGCTCCTGCCATGTAGAATGTGCCGCGCACGTTGACGGCGATTACGTCGTCGATATCTTGCTCGGCGAAATCGACGGGCGTCGCGCGGCGGTGGATACCGGCGTTGTTGACGAGCACGTCGATGTGGCTATAGCGTCGGATTATGTTGCCGATGCAGGTGTCGACCTGTTCACGGTCGGTCACATCGCAAACAGCCGCCTCCGCAGTGCCGGGACTATCGGCCGACGAGAGGCGTTTCGCCGCAGCCGCCACGGCCTCCTCGTTGATGTCGAGCAGTATGGTCTGGGCGCCGTGATCGGTGAGCGCACGAGCGATCGCCTCGCCAAGGCCTTGGGCGGCCCCGGTCACGACCGCCGCTTTGCCGGTGAGGTCGAACAACGCTGGCGGCTTCATTGGGGCTCCCGTGCCGGGGGCTGGAAAAGTTCGATCGTGTAGCCGTCGGGATCGGAGAGGTAGATCACCAAGCCGCCCTCGTTGGGTCCGGCGGTGATGGTGACGGGTTCCGACTTGAACTCGACGCCCTTGGCCTTGAGGTCGGCGTGGCAAGCGTGAAAATCGCTCACCAGCAGACAGAGGTGGGAGCTGCCCGCGCGATTTGTCGCCGGGTCGATCGGCGACCCCTCGTGATTGAGATACTGGACCACCTCGAGGGTCTGCCGGCACTCCGGTGATACCTGGAAGGACGCGACGCTGAGTGCGACGTCGGCGTAGCCGGTCTGCCGGCCCACGTAGTCGGCGTCAACCTTCGGACGCCGCCGCACCAACGTCATCCCAAGCACATCGCGATAGAAAACAATCGAGTGCTCGATGTCGCTCACCGTCAGGCCCACGTGATGCATGTCGGTCAGACGCCAGGCCGCTGCGGGTTCAGACTGTTTCATCGGGGATATTGTTGTGAGCGCCCAAGCGGGGTCGCTCGAGGCCGTCTCTGGGCTCGCTACTCGCCGCGTCCCATGTGCCGCTCGATGAACGCCAAGGCCGACTCATAGGCGGCGTCGATGACTTGCGGGTCGCCGCCACCCAGGCCGTGCTCGCCACCCGGGACGGTGACGAGTTCGTGCTCGACGCCGTGCGCCTTGAACTGCTCGGCCACCATGACGGATTGCTCGTAGGGCACGTCGGTGTCTTCTGTGCCGTGGATGAGCATCGTCGGAGGATAGTCCGCCGTGACGTTCCGAACGGGCATAAAGGGGACGAACTCGCCGGCCTCGGTGTGTGGGTCCCAGCCCGAAACAGCCTTTGGCCACGTGCCGTACTGCCGGCAGTACTGGTAGAACGCGCCGCCGTTACCCTGGCGGTCACGTGAATCGGAGACCGGCGGGCCGCTGACCTGCCGGTAGGCTTCGTCCTTGCTCATCGTGATGCGGTGGTGGCGGGCGTGGGGGCTCGGCGTGCTGTACCAGTCGCCGACCAGATCGCCATAGCCCCCAAAAGCCACCAGCACCGTCGGAGGGGGTTGCACACGGAAGCCGGACGTGAGCGTCAGGTAGCCTCCGGCCGAGCCGCCAGCGACGGCGATCTTGCTGGTGTCAGCCTGGAACAGCCCCGGACCCTTCTCTCGCACCCAGGCGAAGGCGTCTTCGAGGTCTTCGATGATCGCGGGTAGCTGGGTTTCGGGCGCTAAGCGGTAGTCGATCGAGACCAGCACGTAGCCCGCCTCGAGGACCATATCCTTGACGCGCTGACTGATCCCCGCGCGGTGGCCGTTGATCAGGGCGCCGCCGTGAATCCAGACGACGACCGGGCGCGTGACGCCGTCGTCGGGGCGATGGACGTCGGCTTTGATCTCCAGCGGCCCGGCCTTCTTGTAGGTGTAGGTCGTGACGGTGACTTCCTTAGTTCCTGGGTTGGTTTCGGAAACCGCGGGCGGTTCTGCGCATGCGCTCAGCAGCAGCGCCAACGAAGCGAGCACCGCCACGAGCCACCTCACCGACGCGCACGGGTAGATCCCTATTGTCATCGACTCAGCTCCCCTTCTTTTTTCGTAGCTCAACAAAAGCAAAGGCTAGAGCATTTTCAGGAATAGAATAGACAACTCTTGGGGCTGCCTAGCATCGACGCGCTAGCTTATAGCGAAAGCATCTTCGGATGCGGTTTACGTCATCTGTGAAACCGCTCTAGACCAGCCAAAAGTAGCATGCGGTTCGACGACGGTCAACAGGCTGTCATGCTCTCGCCGGGGGAGAATCGGGTCGCGTCGAGACGCGGATGGAACTTCCAGGCCGCGATCATCGGCAGGCGTCGGACTGGGCGCGATTCTTGCCGGCTTTTTAGGGGGTCTCAGGAGGATCCGTCGGAGCCGTTGCGGCGCTCACGGATCCACTCGTCCATCATCTTGATCAAGGCGTTAAACCGCTCGTCGACGCCGCGGTGGAAGTCTTCGTTCTCTTGGCGGGCCTGCTGGTGCTCCTCGGCAAGACCTTGGACGATGTCGGCTAAGCTGAGAACGTTTTCTG
Source organism: Bryobacterales bacterium (assembly GCA_047516085.1). Classification (GTDB taxonomy): domain Bacteria; phylum Acidobacteriota; class Terriglobia; order Bryobacterales; family UBA6623; genus JAKZVK01. The sequence continues at coordinate 4,436 of JAKZVK010000747.1, read as the reverse complement.
TCACCCGGATCTGGGAAGCCGTGAGCCGCTCCATTTGCTATTCGATCTGCGCGTCCCGCTCGCCGAGCCGCCGAACGACGGCCTCGGTCTGCGCCTGTTGCTCGGTGAGCCGCTGGATAGAGGCCTCGGTCTGGGCCTGGGTATCCAGGATGAACTGCATTGTCTTCTCGACGTCCACTGCTAGGAGTCTACCACTCGGATGTGACCACAATAATAAGACCAGAAGGAGAAACCTATGCTGGGTGGGCCTGTTTGGGTTCATTGAAAACCCTTCACGCGGCCGCCGGTGTTGCGCGTCGCGGCCTCCGACGGTTATAAAGATGGAACACCGTAACGGACCGGCGTCATTGGCAAGCACGCCACGGGCGACTACGAGTGCAAACGACGACACTAGAGCACTAATTCCGCACCACATGCCGTTTCGCCTAGCCTGATCGACGATCGGACCAGGCTTTTTTGTCACGAGGATCTGATGGACGCGAACCGCGAATCTCTCAAGCACAATGACCCCGCCGTGTATGACGCCATCGCGGGCGAGGAGGAGCGCCAGAAGCGCGGCATCGAGCTGATCCCGTCAGAGAACTACACCTATCCGGAAGTGCTCGCCTGCTTGGGGTCGGTGATGACCAATAAGTACTCGGAGGGCTATCCCGGCAGGCGCTACTACGGCGGGCAGGAATTCACCGACCAGGTCGAGATCCTCGCCCGCGACCGCGCCAAGCAGCTTTTCCGCGCCGAGCACGCCAATGTGCAACCGCTCTCGGGTTCGCCGATGAATCAGGCCGTCTACATGGCCTACCTGGTCCCCGGCGACACCGTGCTTGGCATGGATCTTTCGCACGGGGGCCACCTTACTCACGGAGCGCCGGTCTCGCACATGGGCAAGATCTACAACTTCATCCGTTACAAAACCTACCCGGACGAGAAAGGCCGTATCGACTTCGACGAGTTGCGCCGCGTGGCCGTCGAGTCGAAACCGAAGATGATTCTGTGCGGTTACTCGTCCTACCCGCGCGACTACGATTACGCCCGCTTCAAAGAGATTGCGGATGAAGTCGGCGCGCTGACCATGGCCGACGTCTCGCACATCGGCGGCTTGATCGCGGGCGGCGCGATGCGCAACCCCTGTGACTCCGGTTTCGACTTCGTGACTACCACGACGCACAAGTCGATGCGCGGCCCGCGCGGTGGCATGATTCTGTGCAAGAAAGACTTCCGCAAGGACATTGATAAATCCGTCTTCCCCGGCCTGCAGGGCGGACCCCACATGAACCAGGTCGCCGGGGTCGCGGTCGCGCTCGGCAAGGCGCAGCAGCCCGCCTATCGTGAGTACTGCCAACAAGTGCTGCGCAACGCTCTGGTCCTGGCCGAGTCGCTGATGGAAGGCGGTGCCCAGTTGATTACCGGCGGCACCGAGAACCACATGATGGTGGTCGACGTCGTCGGCAGCTACGGAATCAACGGCCGCGTCGCCGAGGAAGCCCTCGACGCCGTCAACATCACCACCAACAAGCAGATCATCCCCGACGACCCCAATCCGCCGTTGCGTCCCAGCGGCATCCGCCTTGGCACGCCCGCCGCCACAACGCGCGGCATGAAAGAAGACGAGATGCGTCGCCTTGCCGGCTGGATCGTCAATACCCTTCGCAACCACGAGGATGAAGCCGCCTTGACCTCGATTCGCGGCGAAGTCGAGGAAATGTGTACCTCGTACCCAGTCCCTGGGATCGAGTAGCCTGGGACTCAGTAGCTACTACCTCGGTTGCACCCGTTACACCGTCGCGGTTTGACACACCTGTGGCGTCCGGCTATGCTGCAAGCCGTGATGTGGAAACGGGTGGCCTTTCTCTTGCTGGCATGCGGCGTTTGCGGGGCTGCGCAAGACGGCAAGAACCCCTACGGCAGTGACCCGGATGCGATCGAGGCAGGCCGCGGCGCCTTTCGCATCTACTGCTCGCCCTGTCACGGCATCGGCGGCATCGGAGGCCGTGGGCCCGACCTGACTCTCGGCGCGTACTCGGTAGGTGACTCGGACGAAGCGCTGTTCAACACGGTCTCCGACGGGCTCACGGGCACCGAGATGCCCGGCTACGGTTCGCGCATTAGCTCCGACTCACTGTGGAGGATTGTCTCTTATGTTCGATCGGTCGCCGGCCGCGAGGGCGAATCGATCAGCGGCGATGCGAAGGCCGGCAAGGAGATCTACTGGGGCAAGGGGGGCTGTGCCGCGTGCCACCGTATCGACAACAAGGGCGGGCGGCTCGGGCCCGACCTCAGCCGTATCGGCCGGTCGAGGAGCACCGCTTACTTGCGGGAAGCGATCGTCGACCCCGACAAGAGCATCACGCCGGACTACCACCGCGTCACGGTCGTGACCAACGAAGGCAAGAAGATCGTCGGCATCGGGTTGAACTACGACAACTTCTCCGCGCTCGTCATGGACTCGAACGAAAACATCCAATCGTTCCTGCGAAGCGAGGTGCAATCCATCGAAAAGGGCTACCAATCGCTGATGCCCGGCTATCGCGGCACGCTCAGAGACTCGGAAATCAACGACCTGCTGGCCTACTTGGCAGGTCTTCGCGGCGAGGCGCAGCCATGAACACGTACTTTTTGAAGGGGCACTTTCTAAAGACGCACCTTCTCAAAATCTGTGGGACGTTGTTTCTCGGCGCGGCGGCAGCCTGGGCCGGCGACGTCACCAACGAGCGTCTGCTGAAGGCTCAGCAAGACGACACGTCGTGGCTGATGTACGGCCGCAACTACTCGGCGTGGCGCTACAGCGAGCTGAACGACATCAACACCTCGACCGTCAAACGTCTCGTGCCGCAATGGATCTTCCAGACCGGCCTCGGCGGAAAGTTCCAAACGACGCCTCTCGTCTTCGACGGGCTGATGTACCTGACGGGCGACAACAATAACGCCTGGGCTGTGGACCCGCGGACCGGCCGCTCGGTCTGGCATCACTCGAGCACGGTCCCCGACGGCGCGCAGGGGTGCTGCGGCCAGCCCAATCGAGGTTTCGCGGCGCTGGGAGATAAGCTCTTCAAGGTCAATTTCGAAGCGACGCTCGTGGCGCTCGATGCGAAGACCGGCGGCGTTGTGTGGGAGACCGTCATCGACGACTTCAAGATGGGGTACTCGGCCACCGCCGCGCCGCTGGTCGTCAAGAACATGGTGCTGGTAGGCATCGCCGGAGCCGAGTTCGGCACGCGCGACTTCCTCGATGCCTACGACGCCGACACGGGGAAACGCATTTGGCGCTTTTGGACCGTCCCCGGCCCCGGGGAGCCGGGCCATGACACCTGGGGTGGCGATTCCTGGAAGCGCGGCGGCGGCTCCACCTGGGTCACGGGAACCTACGACCCCGAGTTGAACCTCGTTTACTGGGGCACGGGCAACCCCGGCCCGGACATGGACGGCGATGTCCGCCCGGGTGACAACCTCTACACCTGCTCTGTCGTGGCGCTCGATGCCGACACGGGTAAGCTCCGCTGGCACTTCCAGTTCACGCCGCACGACGTGCACGATTGGGACGCAGTGGCCGATCCCGTGCTCGTCAATCTCACGGTCAAGGGCAAGAAGACCAAGGCGCTGATCCAGGCCAACCGCAACGGCTACTACTACGCGCTCGACCGCACCAATGGTGACTTCTTGCTGGCGAGGGGTTATACGGAGATCACCTGGGCCGACGGCATGGACTCGAATGGCCGCCCGATCCTGATTCCCGGCAAAGATCCGACCGAAGAAGGCAACGTCGCCTGTCCGGGGCTGGGCGGCGGACATAACTGGCAGCCCACCGCCTACAGCCCGCGGAGCGGCCTCTACTACTTCCCCACGACCGACGGTTGCCAGATCTACTACAAGACCACCCAAGGCTACATCGAGGGCCAGTGGTACCAGGCCAGCACGGTGGCGGGCGTCCCGGCCGAGCCCAACAGCGGCGCGGTGGTGGCGGTCGATCCCGTGACGGGCGAAACTCGTTGGCGCTACAAAATGGTGAGCACCCCCTCGGGCGGACTGCTTGCGACGGCCGGCGGCTTGGTGTTCTCCGGCGACGCCGAAGGCTACTTTACCGCGCTCGACGCCCGCAGCGGCAAGGTATTGTGGAAGTTCCAGACCGGCGGCCGAATCGGCGCCCCACCGATCACCTACTCCTTCCGCGACCGGCAATACATAGCCATCGCGGCGCGCGACTCCCTGATCACATTTGCGCTGCCTGACGAGTAGCCGTCGAGTCCGCAAGGGCTGGTTGCCGCTTCAAACCTGTTCCAGCAGGCCGCGAAGATCCCGGATCTCCGCATCCGGCGCTTCGGGGATACGCTCGGGCGGTTGGCCGAACCGGTTGCACCAGACTACTTGATAGCCGAACGCCTTGGCCGCGCAGGCATCCCAGGCGTTCGAGGAGACAAAGCACATCTCGCCGGCCGGTAGGC
>JAKZVK010000746.1:0-5261 GCA_047516085.1 Bryobacterales bacterium | reverse complement strand
GTCGGCCGCACTCGACTCATAGCCACTGCGCATCGGGATTTCCCACTGCCGTTCCGCGTCAAAGCCGTTCTGTGCTCCCCAGAACACCTGCACCGGCACCAGCTCGCCGACTGTGCCGCCTAAGCTGCCGGCAAACACGGCCCGCGCCGGATGGTGGTCCGTTGACGGAGTAATCGCTACGTCCAAAGCGCCCTCGGTTGGTATGCCTTGGTTTGCTCGCTCGAACTCGCGACCCTCTCTCCCGAACAGAATCACCGAGTCGGTCAGATACGTCGTGTCTCCCTGGTGGACGGCGACCGCAAGGTCGTTGCGGCCATCGCCGTCGAGATCGCCGATGGCCGAGGCTGTGGCGTAGGGGATATCGAGGCTCGTTGCGCCCGAGCGATTCCAGTCATCGCCGCCCCAGAGAACGTGCATCGAGGCCCCAGACTGTTCCGCAGCCCCGGACGCTTCCCCGCCGCCTGCGCGATTCTGAATGAAGCTGGTGAGGACCAGGTCGGGCCGCTGGTCGCCGTCCAGGTCGCCAGCCGCCACGTGCGAGGCAGGGAAGGCGTCGAGGGCCCGTCCGGTGTGGGGCCTGCGGGAACCCGAGCCGAGCATCACGTACAGCTTGTCTTCGTTGGTGCCTGCCAGCAGGTCGATGTGGCCGTCACCATCGGCGTCGGCCGCAGCGAGATGAATGGCGCCGATGCGCGGCAACGGCAGCGGGACGCGTTCGAACTGTCCGGGCGGCGCGTCGGAGCGCGCGGCCCAGTAGAGCAACACGGCGCCACCGTCGGTGAGAATCGCGAGGTCACGCGAGCCGTCGGAATCGAAGTCCGCCGCAGCCAGGTCGATCACGCCCTCGACGCCGAGGTCGTGGTAGCGCGTCAGCAGGAAGCCGTGCTCGCTTCCCCAGTAGATGCGCAGGATACGGCCTTCTGACGGCTGTCCGTGCAGCCAGGCTTTGCTGTTGAGGGTGACGATGTCGGGCCACTGGTCCGCGTTGAGGTCGGCGACAGCGACGGCGGCCGCGCTGTTCACCGGCAGCAGTCCGTTGCTGCGCCGCGCCGGCCAACCGTCCTCGCCGCCATAGATAACGGTGACGAAGCGCCGGCTCGTCTGGACGCCGGAGGCGTTGGGGCAGAACACAACATCGAGGAAGCCATCGCGGTTCAGGTCGGCGAACACAACCTGCCGGCTACCCTCGACCGCCAACGGAGAGTGCTCGACCGCCCGGTCGGGCCCGACCGTCGCCAGCGTCGCGGGGATGAACGAGCGCCGGTCGTGCGTGTTGTTGAACATCAGGTCGAGGTAACCGTCCTGGTTGATGTCGAAGCGGTGGATGGTGCGGATTGTGCCGTCGCGGCTGACGTAAATGTTCTGTCCGGCGGCATCGAGCGTGCCGTCGGCGAACTCTTCGAAGGTGTCTTCGACCCAGGTTTGGGCGAGGAGGCCGGTGGCGAAGAGCGCCCACACGGTGAGAGCACCAAATACTCTGGCGGTCGTTGAAGTGTTCTTGCGATTCACCTGACGCCTCCAGGCTCCGCGCTTGTCGTTGGGGGGATTATACGCGGTCCGCCTCAGCTTGCGAGTCGTGGAACCATTTCAGGATTTCGCCACCTTGGAGGGGCGGAGAGGTTGATGGCTGAAGCCGGGTGCGGGTATCATGATGAAGCTGAGCTGATGATCAAATACCCCGTCCGTTTGGAACCCGACACCAACGAAACCGTTCTGGTCTCGTTCCCCGATATCCCCGAGGCGCACACGTTCGGCGAGGACGACGAAGAGGCGCTCGTGAGGGCCGTTGACGCTCTTGAGTCCGCCCTGATGATGTACATCGAGGAGCGCAAAGACATCCCCCGGCCCTCCCGTATCAGCAAGAGAGGCAGATGTGTCGTTCTGCCCGCTCTCACCGAAGCGAAGGTATCTCTCTATCAAGCCATGCGGCAGGCCGGCGTCCGCAAGGCTGAGCTCGCGCGCCGTTTACGTTGGCATATGCCGCGGGTGGACCGTCTGCTCGACCTCCGCCATGATCGCTTGATGATTCGGAGCTTTGTATCCGAACGCAGCTGCGCGCGGTCGTTGACCGGGCGCAAGAAGAAACACCAACGGGCGGTAAAGGCTCACCTTCGTTGTCGAAGAAGCTTGGTATGGACTCCTGAAGTCGCGCCCCGCACTCCGCTTGCTCGTTGAGGGTGCGATAATCTCACAGCCCGCCGGAGGGCGCAGGGCGAGCTTGGCCATCTCATGAATTCCGAACGCGAGCACGCAACGCACGGACGCTACTGGGTCGTGGTGTTCGCCGTCACCCTCTCGGTCGTCACCTACATTCATCGCATCTCGATTTCACAGGCCGCACCTCTGATCACCGAAGAGCTCGGCCTCACCAAAGTGCAGATGGGTTGGGCGTTCTCCGCCTTCGCGCTCGGGTACTTCCTGTTTCAAGTGCCCGGCGGCTGGTTGAGCGATTGGATCGGCCCGCGGCGCGTGCTGGCGACGATCGTCGTTTGGTGGTCGGTCTTCACAGCCGCCACGGGATGGGTGGGGAACATCGTGTCTCTCGTGGGTGCGCGTTTTCTCTTTGGCCTGGGGCAAGGCGGCGTCTTCCCGGTCATGACGAAGACGTTCACGACGTGGCTACCGCCGGACGAGCGTGTCCGTGCTCAAGGCTTGATGTGGTTCAGCGCACGCTGGGGCGGCGCAGCTTCGCCCTTACTGGTCATCTTTCTGCTGGAGTTCATCTCGTGGCGGCGCGCGTTCGAGATCTTTTCGCTCCTGGGCATCGCATGGACGCTGTTTTTCTGGCGCTGGTACCGTGACAGCCCTCGCGGGCACAAGAGCGTCAATGAAGCGGAGTGCGGGCTGATAGGAGATGCGGTCGAAAACGCGGCCGGTCACGGCAACGTCCCGTGGGGACGGTTCTTCCGATCGAGAACGGTGTGGCTGTTGTGGCTGCAGTACTTCTGTTTGTCGTACGGCTACTACTTCTACTTCACTTGGCTGCCCACCTATATTCAAGAGGGACGCGGGCAGAGCATGGAACAGTCGGCGTGGCTGGCCGGGATCCCTCTGTTCCTGGCCGGTATCGGTTCGCTGCTTTCCGGCTTCTTGCTGGGGAAGCTGACCGGCTGGGTGGGAAGCGCGCGCCGCGCAAGGCGATTCATGGGCGGATTGGGTTGCTTCGGGTCGGGTTCTCTGCTGATCGCATCACTCGAGGTCGAGGAGCCGTTTTGGGCGATCGTCGTGATGGGTCTGGCCGCGTTTTCAACCGATCTCACGATGCCGGTGTCGTGGGGCGCTTGCATGGACGTGGGTGGCAAGTATGCCGGGAGCTTGTCGGGCTCGATGAACACGGCGGGGAACATGGCGGCGTTCATCGGGGCGCCGGCGGTGGCGTATATTCTCCGCGCGACGGACGGGAACTGGCCGCTGACGTTCTACGTTTCGGCGGGGGTTTGTGGCGTAGCGTTGTTGTGCTGGATGTTCATTGATCCGGTGACGCCGATTGACCACGAGGTCCAGGCGTCCTCGCGAGCCGTGGCGTAAGGCTCCTGCCTTGCCGAGTCTCGATTCTTCGGGACTCAGGACGGCAGGTAACCGAACAGCAGCTCTTGATAGAGGACCTGAGAACCGAGGAATCGGTCAGTCGATGTCGCACTGGGCAAAGCCTGGAGATTTACGCCACATCGACTCGGCTTGGGGAGCGGGTCTCGCTGGACTCACTGTACGTAGCCCAGGCTGCGGAGGCGTTCCAGTTCTTCCTGCGATAGGCCTTCGGTTGTGTCGGATTCCGGCAACTGGGCCTCGACGACGCTCGCGCGCCAAGCGTCGAGTTCACCGGCGAGCTTCTTGACGATGTCGGGGTGGTCGGCGGCTACGTCCTTGAGATCCAAGGGATCGTCGACGCGGTCGTATAGCTCGAACTCGGCACGGCCGTCATGGCCCCGTGTGTTGTGGACGAGCTTCCATCCATCGAGCACGACCGCGAAGGCTTCAGTCTTGAGTGGCGGCGGGGCGCCGGGCGTGGTGGTGTAGGCGCGCTCGGAGATCGCCGGCCGTGTTTCCCACGCCTCACTGCTTGCGGATGAATCGGACGGGCCGCCGGCTCTTGCGATCAGCGGCAGCAGGCTCCGCCCTTGCAAACCGTCGGGGACGGCCAAGTGGCTCAACGCGAGCAGAGTCGGCATCAGATCGATGCTCTGCACAGTCTCGTCGATGGCCAACCCGCCCGGTATCGCGCCGCGGCGGTAGAACAGCAACGGCACATCGGTCAGTTCGCTGTAGATGGTTTGGCCGTGGAAGGTGCGGCCGTGGTCGAGGAACTCCTCGCCGTGGTCGCTGACGAAGGCGAACAGGGTCTTGTCCGCGAGGCCGAGGCTGTCGAGCCGCTCGAGTAGACGGCTCACTTCTGCGTCCATGGCGCGGATCGAGCCGTCATACCAGTCGATGTCGCGACCGATGAATTGGTCGGGGTCGATGCCGGCCGTCACCAGCTCGGCTCGGTTGGGCATCTCGAAGCGCTTCATGAGAGGGTCCTCGATCACCTCCTGCACTTTCTTGCGGTTCGCCTCATGCTCCTCTTTCTTGGCAGGGTCGGCCCACAGCGAGTCGTAGGGGCGGTAGGGCTCGAAGGGGTCGTGCGGATCAAACACGTGCAGGAAAACGAAGAACGGCACGTCGCGATGGTGGTCGAGCCAGTCCACAAACCGATCGCTGTACTGCCGGGCGGTCTTGCTCGAGGGCCCACCCGGAATAGAGCCGCGTTCGTGCAACTCTTCGAAGCCTTGGTGCAGATTCGTGAACTTGCCGGTGAACAGAACCGAGGAGTAGCTGACCGTGGCGTAGCCAGCGTCCCGATAGACCTCGGCGAGCGTGGTGGCGGAAGCGGAGAGGCGGTCGGAGAAATCCTTGACGCGGTGGGCCGTCGGGTAGAGCGACGTCATGATCGAGGGGGTGGCGACCTTCGTCCACGTGGCTTGCGAGATATTGTCGCGGAAGAGCACTCCATCGGCGGCGAGGCGGGCGAGGGTGGGGGCCGTCTCGCGGTTATAGCCGTAGGCGTCGAGATGGTCCTTGCGCAGGGTGTCGGCCATCATCAGGATCACGCCCTGGGGTGCCTCGCTCGCCCGCGCTTGGTCTCCAAGCGGGATGCTGGGGCGGACCGTGGCGGCGGGGGAGGGCTTGCCGCGGTCGCGGATCACGGGATTGCCCCAGAAGCCGAGCATGCCCTGCTCGTCGACATCGAGAGAGAACGAAAGCGTGACGTCCTGCCCGGCGTA
>JAKZVK010000745.1:0-5966 GCA_047516085.1 Bryobacterales bacterium | reverse complement strand
AGTCTTGTCGCGCCGTCAGCATCCAACTTGCGGCGCAAAGAGCTGACAAACGCGTCGACCGTATTGAAACCGACATCAGCCTCCTCGCCCCACACAGCGTCGAGAAGCGTATCGCGCGGCACGACCCGGCCTGCGCGCCGCATGAGCAGCTCGAGAACCTGGAACTCACGTGGCGTCAGTGTGATCGCGCGGCCGTCCCGGTGAACCTGGTGTGAGGCGGGGCTCAGCTCAAGGTCGCCGACCGTAAGCAGAGGGTCGCGGGCGATCGGGCCTCGTCGCGAAACAGCACGGATTCTCGCCAGCAACTCCTCGAAGGCGAACGGCTTAGTGAGGTAATCGTCCGCGCCGGAGTCCAAGCCCTGCACCGCGTCGCTGGGGGTGTCCTTGGCGGTGAGCATCAGAATCGGCGTCTTGTCGCCTTCTTGCCGCAGCCTTTTGGCGATGTCGAACCCGTTCAAGCCGGGCAGAAGCACGTCAAGGACGATTACGTCATACGTGCGAAGGCGGGCAAAGTCCAATCCCTCCGGCCCATCGGAGGCAACAAACACGCGGTGCCCCTCACCCCGCAGACCCCGGTCGAGCAGAGCGGCCATGCGCTGGTCATCTTCCACGATGAGGATTTCCATAAGGGCCCGTCCCCATCGTATCGGGTCAAGTCTGAAGATTTTCTGAAGGCGGGCTCTAATCGTCGGTCTCCTCCCGGTCGATGCTCGTGGCGACGAGCCGCCCGGCGGAAACCTCGACTGCGACCTCTACAAGTCGGCCCCCGACCGGCCTCGAGAGGTTCTTGAACTTCGTGCTGTCGTTCCAGGCGATTGTGATCGGACCGATCGTGAATACCTGAGCCGCGTTGTCAACGGTACCAATCACACCTCCGATCTCAGAGTCGTCTTCTTTCTCGTCGCTGACCTCGACCGATGTCGCCTGAATGCGTCCATCAGCGGTCGTTTTAGCTTCAAGTTCCACCCAGGTGCCGACCTTGATGTCAGAGATATTCGTGAACTGCTCGTCGTCTGTTTCGATCTCGGCGCCGAGGGCCTCGACGCTGACCAAGCCGTTGAAGAGCTGGATCGTCGTTCCGTTTACGCCGCTGATTGCCCCTTCGATCTCGATGTCGTATTGGGCCGACCCTTGTGCCGGAAGCATGAAAGCGGCACAGGTCAGGCCGCTGGCGAGAAACTTGGCCGATATTTTCATTCCAGGGTTACCTCCTTGTTAGCTTCGCCGGGTAGTGGCGGCTATCTGGAATGGAGCGTATCATTGGACTCTGAGTATTCTCTGAACTGGTCCATTGCTTCTGAGAAACGCAGGGCCTTCTTCACAACTCAGCAGTAGTCCCTCAGAGAATCTTCAGACTGGTTTGATGTGATTCGAGGATGGATCAGGAACGGAGCTGGTCCGCACGGCACCCGTGCCGATGGGCTGTGCCGGGATACGGCTTCTGGGCGGCCGAAATGGTCGTGGCTATGACTTGGTTGCTGCTGATTCTTTTCGCCCTCGGCTCCCCGTTTTCACTTGCGGGCCAGGTGTCGCCGGAGCCCGTGCTCGAGACGCCGGCGGTTCATGCAACCGATTCGGCGCCGCCCGTCAAGCGGTTCCCCAAAGACTTGGTGCACAACTTCGCGGCGCTTTGGTCGGGCGATAACATTCGTCCGTTGATTGTGGGCGCGGCTGCCACCGGGTCGGTCATTTCGGCCGATGACCGGGTAGCGGGTTTTTTCGAAAACCCATCGCGCTGGCAAGGATTTGATGGTTTGGGTACGGAGCTCGGCAAGTCCCAACTGCTGGGCCCGGCCATCGGCGTTTCTTATCTCGTGAGTCGAGTAACCGACAACACGGATTATCAGAGATTCACTCACTCGTTGGCACAAGGCTTCCTCATCACCAACACCCTCACAGGCGGCCTCAAGGCGATTGCCGGGCGTCAACGCCCCGACGCCTCCAGTAACCTTTCGTTTCCTTCCGGACATACCTCGAACTCTTTCCTGTGGGCCACCGTGGTCTCTCGGCACTATGGATGGAAGGCGGGAATCCCGGCGTTCGCGGCGGCAAGCTATGTTGGCGCCAGCAGGATAGCGAGCCGCAAGCACTTTCTCACCGACGTGGTTGCCGGGGCGACGTTGGGGTACATCGTCGGCCGAACCGTAACGCGCGACGGCCGAGACAACCGCGATCGGCGGTTTCGACTGGGAGTGGCGGTGCCGCCGGGTGGCGGAGCCGCGATCAGCCTCGGGATTCGGGCCTGGTGATGGAAGCGTGACGGCCGGCGCCCGCCACGATTCGCTCGGCCTCTTGCTGGCGTCTCTGGGGTTCAACAGCGACCACGTGGCCAAACTGCTTCAGCTTGGCCATTGGATGGAGCTTCCGCCCGGCGAGGTGCTGCTGAGCCGGAACGAGCCGGCGCCTTACCTCGGGTTCATTGAGAGCGCTGAGGTGGAACTCCTGATCAGACCGGCCGGCCAGGAACGACCCGTGCGAGTCGCGTCGATCGGTGAGGGCCAGATCGTCGGCTGGGAACCGCTCGTGGGCGAGTTGCGATCTACGTTCGAAGCTCAGACCGTGACGCATACCCGGCTGTTTGTGATTTCGACCGACCTGCTGGAAGCCCTGCGAGAACGCGAGCCGGAAATCACCAGCCACCTTTGCGGGCTGGCACTGCAAACAATGCGCTCAGTCGAGACGGCCGGGCGGGAACTGCCTTGACCCGACGGTAGGGATTAGCAACTGCCCTCAACCCGGCCGTCCTAATTGCGCGCGATGCCATAGGAGACGCGGTTATCAGGTTGAGGCGGCTCAACGCGGGCTCACGCCCGCGGCTCTGAGCGTTTCATAGCCGCTCATCCGCCGTCCTTACCCTGGTCGTCCCAACTGGGCGCGGATCTGCTGAAGCATCTGCAAAGGCCCGGGCTGGCCCGGCACCAGCTTAACGAGCCGGTCCGCATAGGGCAAGGCGCGCGCGGGCTGGCGCAGTTGAAAGTAGAAGACGGCCAACGCGTAGACGATCTCCGGGTCTTGCGGATTTACCTGCTCTGCCTTATGAAGGGCCGCTTCGGCTTCTTGAACTTGCCCCAGCCGTTGCAAAGCCAGGCCATAGTTGTAATGCACACGCGCCCGCCCGCTGAGTAGGCCGCTCGCGCGGCCGAGGCTCTTCGCCGCTTCGGCAAGTTGTTCCCGCTCCGCCAGCAGCAGTCCGAGGGAGTAGTGCAGCTCTCCTTCCTCGGGCGAGCGTTTGAGCGCTTCGCGCAAGATCTCCTCGGCCTCCGCAATGCGCTCTTGGCCGGCCAACATCGTCGAGAGGTTGAGTGCGGCTGGAGCGAAGTAGGGGTCCAGCTCAATCGCCTTTCGATAGTGGCTCTCGGCCTGCTCCGGCTCACCCAAGTTCGACGACAGCACGGCCAGGTTGAGGTGGGCCGACGGCGTGTCTAGCATCGCTTCCTGCACGGCGCGAAACTCCTCCAGCGCCCACTCAAACAAGCTCCGTTGTTCGGAGGTGAACTCCTGCTCCGGAAGGGACGACAGCACACGTACGGCTTCGATACGAACGGCTCGGATCGGATCATCCAGCAGCGGAGCCGCGGCTTCGAGGCGAGGCTTGGGCTCCAAGCGGTCGAGTCCTGCCACGGCTCTCACCCGCACCAACGGGTCGGGGTCGCCGGTTTGCGAGACGAGAGCGCTGACGCCTTCGGGTCCATAGCCTCGCAACATCTCGAGCGCCGTCGCCCGCGCGATGGCGGGCTGCTCACGATCAAGCGCGAGTTGGATGAGTTTCGCCTCGGCATCAGACGCGCTCTTGCGGCCGGCTGCCAGGGCCTCGGCAAAGTGAGGTGGCCGAGCGGCCTCATCGCCATACCATTTGGTGACGGCCTCCGCGGCCCATTGCGAAGGTTGGTCGTCATGGCAACCGGTACAAGCGTTCGGCGTACCCAGCTTCACCGAGAGGTCGGGCCGCGGGATCCGAAAGCTATGATCGCGGCGCGGATCGACCACCATGTATTTCTTGGCGGGCATGTGGCAGTTGACGCACACAGTACCCTCGGTGCCTGCGCCGTGATGGTGGTGGTCTTCGGTCTCGTAGTCCTTTGCCTCGAGGGCAGGGAAGTCCTCCGGCGGCGAGGTCTGGTGACAGCGCGTGCAAACGGCGTTGCCTTGCTCCAAAAGGCGGGCCGTGTGTGGGTTGTGGCAGTCGGTGCAGCGGACACCCTCGTGGTACATCTTGCTCTGGACGAACGACCCATACACGTACACCTCGTCGAGGATCTGTCCGTCGGCGTGATAGAGGCCCTCGCGCAGCGTCGCTACGAGGAAGTCATCACCGGGCACCGTCCCGTGCTGGTCGTTCGCGCTCACCGCGTGCCGCCTTGAATGGCAGCGAAAGCACGCATCCACCTCGCGCTTGGGCTCGCGGCCGGGGAACGTCACGGCCAGACCGTAGTCATCGCCCGGCAAGTCGTCAGGCGAGTCGTTGCCCGCCTCCCGCTTCCGGGCCCATTCGACATGAGCGGCGCCGGGACCGTGGCACGCCTGGCAGCTCACGTTGATCTCGTCCCACTCGGTGCGATAGGTGTGGGTGTCGGGGTCGTAGTTCTTGCGCAGATTGGTCGAGTGGCACTCGGCGCACATGTGGTTCCAGCTTTGGTAAAGGCCGGTCCAGTGCAGCGAGTCTTCGGGGGGGATCTTCTCGTCGGGGTAGAGATGAAACCAACGTTTCTGCTGCGTGTCCCAAGCGATGGTCAGGCATTGCAGGCGCCCGCCGGGGAACTCGATCAGGTATTGCTGCAGAGGCTCGACGCCGAAGGTGTAGCGGACCTCGTACTCGGCGGGACGGCCGTCGGGGCCCTCTGTCTCGACGAGAAACGCCTCGCCACGGCGAAAGAACCGTGAACGAACGCCGAAGTGCACCAATTCCGCCCCGCTGAAGTCGCCGAGGACCGTCTGCCCGCTTGCCGGCTGCATGGCTCGGTCGTGATGCGAACCCTGCCACTCTTGAAACTGTTGGGCGTGGCACTCGGTACACACGTCGTTTGCGACGAAAGCGATGCCTTCGACGCCGTAGCCGCGCTGTTGCCGAGGCGGTTCGCCTGGCCGACCGCACGAGAGGAGACTGATGGACACCAACGCCGGGAGGGCTGCTCTCTTGTGCCGCGCCGTCAGCATCACAGGCGGGCAGCCTCTTGCGCCCCGTCTTCGAGTGGCACCTCGTAATACTCCAGCGCCCACTCCCTCATGTAGCGCACGTGGCTTGGATCTACGCGATAGATGATCAACTCGGGGTTGTCCGGCGATCCCAGATACTGCCGCAGAAGGGGGTTGCTGTCCCAGATCTCTTGCTTCAAGGCCGCATCGAGGCCTGCATCGCCGAGCACGGTCGCCCGACCGGTAATCCGGACCTGATTGTGTTCCTCATCCAAGTAACAAAGCTCGACGTTGGGGTTCGCCGCGATCTCCGAAGTCTTGTGGTAGCGCCGGAGCGAGGCGACGTAAACCGTGAAGCCGTCCGTCTTTACCGGGGATACAGGTCGGAGGCGCGGCTGGTCACCGTCCTGCGAGGCCAGCATCGGAAGCGGGGCCCGCGCCATGACCTCCCGCGCCAACTCCGCCAGCCGAGAAGTATCCACCGGTTTCGGCCGAGGCTTCATGGGGCGTGGAGCTAACCGGCGGCGTCCGGCGGGCCTTTCGGCACTCCTGCCACCGCGAAATGAGAGGGATGCAGCTCGCGCAGAATCACGCGCACCTGCTCGGGCCTCACATCGAGCGCGCGCACCGTGGCGTCGGTCACTTCTTTGATCAAGGCGATCTTCTTGTCGGCACTACGGCCTTCAAGCAATGTAATGTCCAAAATGGGCATGACGAATTCTAGCACGAGGATAGGCCCGCCTCGGCCGGCGCCAACCGGTGGGTAACCCGACCGACCGTGTCACGCATACCCGACTCCTCCGAACGGCCTCAAAACCTCGAGGCCCTTTGCT